>CAZXWD010000034.1:0-27247 GCA_964644135.1 uncultured Bacteroidales bacterium
ATGTCTTCCACTTGTGGAGAACTCGATTCAGCTTCGGTCACTTTAAAGAGACTTCCGGATAATGTTCCGACAAAAAGATTTGTGCTTCCCGGTGGTGAGTAAGGTGAGTATTTAATGTGTGAAAACCAGACGGTCGTTCCTGTGCCGAGGTTTACATAATCACCATAGCCATTGAAAGGAAGCCCATCCAACTTCAGGATCCAGTCGGCGTAAGAGCCCCCGAATGAACAGGCGTTGGCAAACATAACATCGTCATCATCATCCAGATCAACAGGATTGATGAATATCCCGCTCGACCAATCGTATAGATAGTCGTATGGTGAGCCGTTGACGAAAACTGTATACTGATTGTAATAAACGGAGATATACATATATTCAGGATCATCATCATCGATAAAGCAGTAAGCCCCATCGCCACCGCCTATCATATTAAAAATTGTAAGTGGCGATCCTGTGTAATAGAGAGTTCCATTATCCTGCAATCCCCCCACAAAAGTATTGTTGCCTGCCGTAGGGCTGAGATCGCAGGTATAGAACTGTAGTGAACCGAACGAAAGGTTTTTCTCTTGAAAATCGGGATAATTATTTGTTGCCTGATCAGTGTAAAAAACACCCCCGTCGGTCGAAATGATCAATTCATCTGAAGAATCAAACCTGAAATCTATGTCATGAATATCGGCATGAACATAATCTTCCCCACCGCCACTGTACATTCCGCGCCAGTCGGATACCTGGTCCCAATCGTTACCGCCGTCCTCTGACTTATATACATCAAGCCCTCCTATCCAGACATGATCGGGATCATTCGGGTCAACTTCCGCAGTGAGAGCATGCCAGGCTAAAGTGGCCCAGTAGTAATCGCCACCGGTGGGGTAGGGCCGGTAGTTCCATGTAGCGCCCCCGTTATTGGTGCGTGCAATATGCCTTCCCCTGGAATAAGTGAACCCGTTGCTGCTGCTTACATATCCGGCTCCGAACAAAGCATACACAACGTCTGGATCAGAAGGTGCCGGAGCAAGCATTACCCTTCCCGGTACATAGTAGTCAGGGTCAGATTGTATGATCGAAACGTAATCGTCGAAAATGGTCCAACTCCCTATAACCCCCGAGTCTGAATAAAGGATCGTTGCACCTCCTTCGTCATCGAGGTTTCTTTTTGTACCGACAAATATCCTTCCGTTGGATGCAATTTCAATATCCGCAGGTGAATAGGGAGTGTTTGTGCCCGGAATGTATGGCAGGACCTGCATCCATGTATTCCCACCATCGGTTGAACGATAAAGGCCATCAGATGGTTCGCTTTGATGGTTCTCCCCTTTGTAAAAACCGGATACTACACCCGCGTAGATCACACTTACCCCGTTTTCATTCCTTATTTCAATGTCGGTGACGTACTTAAAATCTTCCGTTGAAGGGAGCAGTTCCCAGGAATCACCGTTATCGTATGACTTGAATATTCCAACACCCAGTCCGGAAGATTCACGATAAATAGTCGTAGATGTGAAGGCTTCTCCGGTACCAACGTACATGATCAGCGGATCCAGCGGGTCGAAGGCGATGCTGCTGATAGCAAGGGAAGGCCAGAAGTCATCCACGGGATTCCATCCTGAGAGATTATTTGAGAGATCTTCATTTATCCATAAACCACCGGTAACTGATCCGGCCCATACCCTGTCGCCGTTGGGATAATTTGGGTCATACTCGATAACCCTCACACGACCCCCCATGTTGGAGCTAACTATGTTCCAGTCAAGAGCGCTGGTGGTTGATTTCAGATGGATATCGTTTTCACGCTCTTTGGTGAGCTGATATCCTGTTTTAAGCCTCTCGAGAGGCACTCTCTTTTCAACCGGATCGAGAGTCATGAAATAGTTCTGTACTGCAGCCATTTCGGGCTGACCGGGCTTCGGCAATCCTTCAAGTTTAGTAACATCATCCAATATTCTGGATGATTCCCCCAGAAGGAATTCTTCATATTCTTCCCTGTCGTCAGTATTGTTGTCCAGAAGGGAAAAAACAAGGACTGATGAGATCAATAGTAGGAGAGAAGGAATTACAATAACAGGCTTAAGTAAAATATTCTTCATGGTGATTGATTTAGAAAAGTTACATTGATGCAGCTGTGAGTTATGGTGAATCTACAAAGTTAGCCTTAAAGTTGCATTATTCAAGTATAAATCAGTTAACGGAGTTTATGGATAAGCAATCCGGGTTAACAGACAGTAAAAAGATTGTTCTTAATTAAGTTCACGAAAAGAAGACCATAAAGCAAATAGTTCCGGATCAGTTTTCGCTCATGAACGCTTCTCTTGAGATGATCTCAATTGTGCCCATGTTCTCCTTTTCAAGCATCTTGTTAAGGCTGGCAAGCTCTTTTTGTTTATATCTGTCAAGTTTTCCGGAATATTCCTCAACCTCCCTTTCAAGGTTTCTCAATCTTTCCATTTGAGAATCTGTCGGCCTTCCGCGATAGCTCATTACACCTGAATATATATCACCCAACCTTTCCCGTAGCCTTACCTGGCCTGTTATTCTACCTTCCCTGGTAGCCAGTATCTCATCCCTGATGCTGTTCATCTCATCAACTGTAACCAGGAGGTCTTTCTTCAAAGATTTATTATCAGTTTTCCCGGCAATGCTGGTAGCCTTATCCCTGATATCGATGAGTTGCCGGTCGATATAGGCAAGGTCTTCCAAAAGGTCGTATGATTTTTCAAGTGTTTCCTGTCTCAGGTTCCTGTCGGCAATGGTATGTCTTGATTCACTCTCCCAGGCAATTGTTATCGCTCCGTCATAAGTGTTATCACCTTTGGTTATTTTAATTGTATAATCTCCCGGCGGATATGTAGGTCCGACCAGTGCACCACCCAGTAACTGCACAGATGATGGAACTTTTGGCGGATCCCTTCGCATGTTCCAGGCCACTCTGTTAATTCCTTTTCGTTTTCCTGCCGGCATTTTTTTAATTAATTCGCCTTCCTCATCGAAGATTTCAATGTACATGTCGCCAAAAAGGTGCCTTTTGGAAAGATAGTAGGTTATATAAACTGCTCCGGGCGGATTGCTGCCCGTAAAACCGTCATCACCCTCCATCCGTTGCTGAATGCCGGGCGAAAAAGGTTCAAAGGGCCCGGAACCCAAAAATACAAGCTCTTCTTCCAGCATATCCGATCTCAGCGCCCTAATTGGGGTAAGATCGTCGAGGATAATGATTCCCCTGCCATGTGTACCTATTACCAGGTCATTTGTTTCGGGGTGTATTTGCATTTGTCTTACAGAAACTTTCGGGACATTGCCTGAAAACCTTACCCATTTTTCCCCCTGGTCTATCGATATATACAGTCCGAATTCAGTTCCCAGGAAAAGCAGGTCGGGATTGACCGGGTCTTCTCTTATGGTATGGCAATAGATGGGAATATCATCACTAGCGATTGATTCCCATGTTTTTCCGAAATCAATTGTCCTGAAAACATATGGGTCATTATCCCCTGAGCGGTGTCCGTCGAAGGTTACATAGGCAGTACCTTCTTTATGGCCTGAAGGTTCAACCCATGAAACCCATGTAGCTTCCGGAACACCGGGAATATTTTCGGTGATGTTTTTCCATGATTTCCCTCCATCAGTGGTAACCTGAAGGTTCCCATCGTCAGTGCCGACCCAGATTACCTCGGGGTTGAGCGGTGATTCACCTATCCAGTAAATGGTGCAATGGTTTTCAGCAGTGGAATTATCGATTGTCAGTCCTCCAGTGTTTTCCTGGTTTTGCTTATCAGGATCATTGGTTGTGAGGTCCGGCGAAATAGTTTCCCAGGTATCCCCGAAATTGGTGGATCGATGTAAAAATTGCGATCCCACATAAATGGCTCCTGAAGCTCCCTGCACAAGGGGTGTGTTCCAGTTGAACCTCAAGTCTTCATTGCTTTCCTCTGTATAGGGCTTGATATCTTTGAACTCTCTCGTATCAATATAATGCCTTTTGATATTTCCACCCTGGTATTGCCAGTAAATGATATCGGGGTCTTTTTTATCGCGCAGGACATTGAAACCATCACCATATCCTATATTTTCCCAGTCGCAATTGCCTATGCCTCCCGCACTTTCTGATGGGCCGTACCAGGATCCATTATCCTGCAATCCTCCGTAAACATTATAATTTTTATTATGGTCGATGCTTACCCTGTAGAACTGTGACAGGGGCAGGTTCCTGCAGAATTTCCATGTGTTGCCACGATCGTGTGATATGTACAGCCCTCCATCCGTTCCCAGGTAAATAAAATTGTTATTACTATTGCTTATATACATTGCATGTAGGTCGACATGGATATTTCCTCCATTAATGAAAGGTGTAGTGAACGTTTTACCGTGGTCGTCACTCACATTCAGTGTGAATCCGGGCTTGTAGATCCTGTTTGTATCGGCTGGGTCTGCTACGAGGTATGCAAAATAAAAAGGTCTTTCTCCAACCACAGGTTCGTTGTTCATCAGTTCCCAGGTCTTTCCTTTGTCTGCCGATCTGTATAAACCAGTTTGTTCCGATTCAATGAGTGCCCATACTATATCAGGATCAGCGGGTGAAACTGCTACAGCTACCCTGCCAAGCATACCAGTGGCGATATCTATATCAACCCTATCCCAGCTTTCACCTCCGTCGCGACTTACATAGAGCCCGCTTCCTTCGCCGCCGGACCTGAAAAAATGAGGCTTTCTCCGGAAGTTCCACATTCCGGCATAAATAATATCAGGATCTTCAGGATCCAGGGCGATATCGCTGCAGCCTGTATTCTCGTTTATATAAAGTACTTTTTCCCAGGTTTTACCTCCGTCGGTTGTTCTGAAGACACCTCTCTCTTCATTTGGGCCCCAGAGATGTCCAATGGCTGCCACATAAACGATGTCGGGATTTTCAGGATTAATGGCAATCCGTCCGATACGTTCTGTTTCCTCCAGTCCCATGTTTTTCCAGTTCTCACCGCCGTCAGTTGTTTTGTATATGCCATCTCCCACCGATACACTGTTCCGGGTCCAGGGTTCTCCTGTCCCGGCCCACACTGTGTCAGGATGTTTCTGGTCGACAGCAATTGCCCCGATACTTTGAATATGGTCATCGAAGACAGGTTCGAAAGTTGTCCCTGCATTTTCAGATTTCCATATCCCGCCGGATGCAGCTCCCACGTAAATTATTCTGGGGTCATTGTTTACTGCATCCAGGGCAGCGATCCTACCGCTCATGGTGGCAGGGCCTATATGGCGGGCTTCATATCCGCCGAAAGTATATTTATTTAAAGGGCTTTTCTTTTGTGAATTAACTTCCCGGCTGCTAAAAACAAAAAAGAACAGCAGGACGAAACAAAGGACTTTTCTGGCCATGGCTCTTTAAAAATTAAAAAGGAATACTTTATTGTCCTTCTTCGGTTGGGGTTGCATCAATGGGGGCAGGTTTTTCGAAAATACTTTCGTCAACTTCAGGGTTGTATTCAACAGTTTCGATATATACTTTCCTCTGGCCCTGCTGGCCCATATCCACTTCAATGGAGTGGGCCATCAGTATTCCTTCAACAGGTTTGTAATCACTGTAAAACGACGTAAATTCCACTTCAGCCCCCTGCATTATCATAGTGCTTAAGGTCTTAATCAGGACATAGCTGTCAGCATCGATATAATGTTTGTAAACATCACCCTCTTTGCTTTCCTGCCTGATAACATACACTTCTGAGCCTTCGAAATCCTCAGTACCGACGAATTCGGTTTTATAGCCTTTTTCCCCGTAATTGTAAAGCATACCATCCATGTCGGCCTGCATTTTCAATCCCCTGAGTTGCTCACCTGTAAGTTCCATGGGATCGAGGCTTCCGGTCCACGGTGCGATCATCCATCCCGTTTCCCCGTCATAGGCTTGTTTCATTAATTGCCCCTGAACAGGTACTTCGAGGTAGAATTTATCGGGCCTCATCATTATGTTGGTAAAAGGCGTTTCCATTCCCATCTGGAATGATTTTCCGGTAATTTTTACTGCTTCGATCTTCTGAAGCTTGTCCATTCCGTTTACCTCGTGATGCCTGGCAAGAATTTCGTCAAGGTCCTGTGCTTTAATGGATCCTGCGATTAAGAAAATAATACTGATTAAAATGATAGTGATACGTTTCATAATTATTTTTTGTTATTAGTTTGATTATTTTCAATTTATTAATTGATTCTCAAATGAACAAACGATTGGGTATCAGCATTACCAATACGCTAATTTTTAGGGGCATCTAAGATAGCAGGTTTTAATTACTTAAGCTGGTGTGTTTAACAAATATTATGTTTTCCCCTTTTCACTGAGTGACTATAGTCACTCAGTAAGTCATTTAACATAATATTTCACCCACTGACTATAGTCACTGAGTGAAAACCAGAAATCCTATCTTTGCCCGAAAGCCCTTAAGAAATTATGAACGGTGATCCCAAACTTTACGAGATCCTTGACGAGCTTGATATTTCTTACGAATACCATGAACACCCTCCCGGACCTACTATAGAGGAAGCCCTTAAATATTGGAAAGATATTGATTCGGCGCATTGTAAGAACATCTTCTTCAGAAATCATAAAGGTAACAGGCATTACCTGGTCATACTCGATTACCGCTACCAATTGGATATACATGACCTGGAAAAGCGGTTGAAACAGGGTAAGCTTACTTTTGCATCCCCTAAAAGGCTGAAGAAATACCTGGGCCTGGAGCCGGGGTCAGTATCACTCTTCGGGCTGATCAATGACGAAGAGGACCATATACATCTTTTTATTGACGAAAACCTTAAGAAAGCCGATAAGATAAGCTTTCACCCTAACATTAATACAGCCAGCCTTGTCATCAGCTTTGAGGATATGATACGTTTCCTTGAGTGGTCAGGGAATTCGTATGAGTTTTTGAAGTTGTATGATTGATGGCATTAAAAACCCAATCCCCATCAGTGAATTTTCTTATATTAGTAGTAAATTATTAACAGGCCTTAAGGCACTAAAAATCAGAAATTAATAGTGCAAGTACTGATAATAGAGGACGAGAAGCACGCTGCTCAGAATCTGGTCAATCTTCTAACTCAAATTGAGCCCCAGGTAAAGGTAATGAGTATCATAGGAACCGTAAAAGATTCGGTTTCCTGGTTGAATTCAAATGAACCGGACCTGATCTTTATGGATGTCAACCTATCTGACGGGTTTAGCTATGAGATATTTGAGCGTGTCGATTTATGTATTCCGGTAATTGTTACTACTGCCCTGGGAAAAAAGGATGTACGACTCTCAGAATTACATGCCATGTATTATCTTCCAAAACCGATAGATAAGCGGGAACTGTCTAAAAGCCTGAATAAGTTTAAAGAGTTTGAAGGGTTTCCCAGGGCCGTAAAAGGAAATACTACTTCTTTAAAGGGTCGTGATTCTTCCGGTAGCAGTTCAAAAAAAGGGTTTTTATCCAGGATCTCCCAGAAGATCAGGAGAAAAGATTGACAATTTTCCTTGTTGATGAATATTTTACTTTAAAAGTTATGGATAAGAAAAACGTAATAGTCACCGGCGCTCTTGGTGCGATAGGAAAAGCAATAGCAAGGCAGATAGCATCAATCGAAGATTATGCCGTGACCATAATTGCCAGGGATGAAAACAGGGCTGTGAAAATTGTTAAAGAGCTCAGGGAAGCTACCGGAAATCCTGATATAGATTATCTCCTGGCAGATCTTTCCCGCGAAGCGGATATTAGGAAAATTTCTGAGCGGTGGGACAAACAGCTAGATATATTGATGAACAATGCTGCTACAACACCCAGGCAACGTATGGAAACCCCTGAGGGTATTGAAATGCAATGGGCGACCAATGTATTGGGCTATGTCTGGATGATCAGGTATTTTAAGGATCATCTCGCCAAGGTCGGTTCGGCCAGGGTTGTGAATGTGGCCAGCTACTGGGCTGGTGGACTGGATTTCGATGATCTGGAATTCAAAAGGCGCCATTATGACAATGACACTGCTTATCGTCAGTCAAAGCAGGCCGACCGGATGCTAACGGTTGGTTTCGCTGAATCATTAAAGGATAAGGGGATAACAGTTAACGCTGCCCATCCCGGTGATGTGAATTCCAAGCTAAGCAATAACCTTGGCTACGGCGGCCACGAATCACCTGATGAAGGGGCTGATACTCCTGTTTGGGTCGCAACTTCACCGGAGCTAGAGGGTATTACAGGCAAATATTTCGAAAACCGACGGCAGGTGTCATGCCGGTTTGGAGAGGACAGGGAGGCTGTAAAGAGGTTGATGGAGATGCTGTGATGGATCAGGGACGATGTCCCGAGGAACGAGGGACGTCGTCCCTGATCATTCCAAAAACATTTTGTCCATTTCATAATATTTGTTCTCTTTCCAGTGAAATTCTATGAATTCTTCAATTGAGCCATTAAACAACTCCAATACTTCCGGCATAGCTATAATATTTCCCGATCCTCTTAATATACTATTAAGGGAAGAGTACTTGTAATTTTGAAAAGACTTTGTTAGCCCATGCTTTACTGGGTTCATATGAATATAATGTATAAGTTTTTTCAAATATTTGATATCGTGCACTTTAATTCTGTTAATAGGCCTGGTCAACAAGCCGCCGACTCTACTTTCCTGATTGTTAAAGTACATTACATATTTCACAAGCCAGGTCCTTAATCCTCTATTGAAATCTTTAATATCAATGTCTTCCTTAATTCTGATCAGAAAATGGAAGTGGTTTGTGATCAAGCAAAATGCAAATGTCTCAACATATACGCTAATATTTTCCTGGTATAAATTCAGAAAATGGTTATAGTTATCAGGATTGGCAAAAATTCTTTCCTTATTAACTCCTCGATTATAAATATGGTAGAAAAAATCGAGTTCGAACGGGGTTCTTGTTTTTTTACTGGGCATTGTTAAATCGATTAATTGAATTTTATTTTCGATTAATCGATTAGGGAAAGAAAAATACCTGTGCTATTAGAAAAAAAATTCGAATTAAGGGACGATGTCCCAAATTTTTTGGGACATCGTCCCTTAAAAACCCTTTTAAATCAACCCCTTCCTCTTCAGCATCGGCTCCGTGGAAGGCTCCTTGCCCCGGAATTTGATGTAAAGTTTCATCGGGTCATCAGTGCCACCACGCGAAATTATGTTTTCCCTGAATGATGTCGCAGTTTCTTTGTCGAAAAGGCTTGTTTCCTTGAAAGCCTGGAATGCATCTGCATCTAAAACCTCCGACCACATGTAGCTGTAATACCCCGATGAATACCCGCCGGCAAAAATATGGGCGAAGTACGGACTGCGGTACCTGACTATGATCTCAGGTATCAGTCCTATCTCAGCCAACGCATTATTCTCAAATTCCAGCACATCACCAGTATAGGCTTCAGTGAGTGTATGCCAGTCCATATCGAGGTAAGCGGCCGAGGTATATTCTACTGTTGCAAAACCCTGGTTAAAATGCTTTGCCTTCTTCAACTTTTCTATGAGCTCTTCGGGGATTACCTCTCCGGTCTTATAATGAATGGCAAAGGTTTTCAACACCTCAGGCTCGGCTGCCCAGTTTTCCATTACCTGCGACGGAAGCTCAACAAAATCCCTGGGTACGGATGTCCCTGATAATGTCCTGTAGTTGCAATCCGATAATAAACCGTGTAAAGCGTGCCCGAATTCATGGAACATAGTACTTGCTTCATCGAAAGTGAGTAGTGAAGGCATATCACCGGTTGGCTTTGAAAAGTTCATCACCATAGTTATTACTGGTGTTACATTTTCCCCGTCCATACGATACTGTTTCCTGTAACTGCTCATCCAGGCGCCGCTTTGTTTACTGGCCCTTGGAAAGAAATCCATGAATAAGATACCGATGTGGCTCCCGTCCCCTTCAGTTACCTGGTATGCAACAGCATCGGAATGCGGTACCGGGATGTCATCCCTTTCATTGAATTTTATACCGTAAAGATTATTGGCCACAGCAAACATGCCCTTTTTTACATTCTCCAGCTGGAAATAAGGTTTCAGCACTTCATCACTCAGGTCATATTTTTGTTTTCTCAGCTTTTCGGCATAATACCACCAGTCCCATGCTTCAAGTTTGAAGTTACCACCTTCAGCATCGATCATACCCTGAAGTTCTTCTGCCTCCTTTCTGGCCATGGGTAATGCGGCTTTCCATACCTCGTCAAGGAGATTGTAAACTTCAGCAGGTTCTTTGGCCATATTTTCCTCAAGGATATAATGTGCATGAGTTTCATAGTCAAGAAGATCAGCCCTTTCAACCCTTAGGTTGGCCATCTTCTTTAATATGTCTTTATTGTCGTATTCATTTCCGTGATTGCATCGGTTTGCATAGGCCATCAACATTTTCTCCCTCAAATCCCTTTTTTCTGAATACTGAAGGAAAGGGATCAAACTTGGCTTATGAAGGGTAAAGACCCATTTGCCTTCTTCACCGGCCTCCTTTGCAGCATCGGCAGCGGCGTTGATAACGAAATCGGGCAGGCCTGCCAGATCATCTTTATTATCGATCACCATCTTAAAATTATTGGTCTCTGCGAGCAGATTGTCGTCAAACTGAAGCGACAGCACCGACAATTCCTTGTTTATCTCACGCATCCTTTCCCTTGCATCACCTTTAAGGTTCGCGCCACCCCTGGTGAACTGCTTATAGGTTTTGTCAAGCAACTTCTCCTGCTCTGTAGAAAGGTCAAGCTCATCTTTTTTATCATAAACTTCCTTCACCCTGGCAAAAAGAGCCTCATTCAACCTGATGTCATCATTATGTTTCGACAGAAGGGGAGCCACCTCCCTGGCAATCGATTGCAATTCATCGCTTGTATTGGCTGATGTGAGATTATAAAATACATTACTTACTTTTCTGAGCAGCATACCCGAGCGATCAAGTGCAGCTATCGTATTTTCAAAGTCCGGGGGGGCAGTGGCAGCAGCTATCTTCTCAACTTCCCCGGCATGTTGCTTCATGCCTTCTGTGAAAGCCGGAAGAAGATGCTCGTTATTGATCTTGTCAAATGCTGGCACTTCATAAGGAGTACCGTAATCGGTTAAAAAAGGATTTGTGTTCATTTCTTCCTGGTTCAAATTACACGAACTGATAATAAATACGCCTGCAAAAAGGGGCAAGAAAATTTTTTTCATTTTAATCTGGTTTTTAGGGCTGCAAAGGTAATAATTGATTGTAATCTTTCCTCCTGTTGCAATCGCTCATTCATTTTATTAAATTTGGGAAAACCAAAAAAATACTGTCGCATGAATTTTTCCGGATTATTAAGGTATTTAGGTCTTGCCGGCGGGCTCGTAGGTGCCCTGCTGATACTTGGGGGAGTTATAGGGTTCCTGGTAGAAGGTGAATTTCTCGGGGTAAGGAATTTTTATAACTGGTTCTATATTGCCAATTCTTTCCTCTTTTTTGGCATCTTTTGTTTCGTGATGAGGCTGAATTGCAAGAAGGATGAGGAAGCCGTGCCTCAATAGAATATCAGTGCAAGGAATTTTTCAGGATCTCATTATTCTTTCAATTCTTTTTCGGTAGGTATCTCCTACCGGGATCTCGATATTCCCAATCTCCACGTCGTGGGAGGTCAGGGCAGTTACTTTATTAATATTGACAATGTAAGACCGGTGGACCCGCAAAAAACTGCCGGCAGGAACCCTTGACTCCATCTCATTCAATGTCATCTTTGTCATTATACGTTCAGAAGGAGTATGAATCCTTACATAATCTTTGATACTTTCAATATAGTCTATATCATGAAAAAAGACTTTCCGTGATTTTCTGTCGGCTCTTATCACTAAAAACTCTCCGGCAGTATTATTTCCTTTTTCTTCTTCTTCTTCTTCTTGATAGCCAGTTTTACCTGCCTGCCGGAACCTGCTGAATTTATCAAGGGCCTTCATCAACCTCGAACTTGATATTGGCTTCATAAGGTAGTCGATCACCGACAGTTCAAAAGCCTCCAGTGCGAATTCCCTGTGAGCGGTTGTAAGTATAACAGCAGGTGGTGATCGTAAATTTTTCAGAAAGTCCAGCCCACTGACTTCAGGCATGTGGATATCCAGGAACATAAGGTCTACATTATGTTCCTGCAAAGCATCGAATGCCTGAAAAGTGTCCTTGCACTCCGCAAGAATGTCTATAAACTCGAATTTTTTCAGAAGCGACCTTAGCACCTCAATGGCAAGAGGCTCATCGTCAACAATGATGCATTTTATTCTTTCTTTAACCTCCTGGTCCATTTAATTTTATTTGAAGTGTTACCTCGAATTTATCTTTATCATTTATAATTTCAATATTATGCCTGCCGGGATAAAGAAGCTTCAGTCTCTTTTGCAGGTTCGACAGGCCTATACCTCCATGTCCTTTTCCCGGTTCATCTGAGCCCGGGTTGCTGTTCGTGATTATGAAGGTCAACATGTTGGCTGTAATCTCCAAACTAATATCTACCCAGGCATTTTCTTTTTTTCTGTCAACACCATGCTTGAAACTGTTTTCAACCAGCGGAAGAAAAAGCATAGGGGCTATTTTTAGGTTCCTGGTATCACCTTGAGCATCAAAATTCATTTTGAGCTCATCACCAAACCTAACTTGCTGAAGTTCAATATAGTTTTTAATGACCTCTATCTCTTTTTCTAACAAAACATTCTCAGCATCACATTCATAAAGAAGATAATCAAGGATCCCTGATAGTTTTATGATCATATCAGGGGTGTCATCACTCTTTTTCATCGAAAGAGCATAAATGCTGTTAAGCGAATTAAACAGAAAATGGGGCTGAATTTGTGACCTCAGCATTTTCAGTTCTGCTTCGAGCTTTTGCCTTGATATCTCCTGTATGTTCTTTTGTCTTTTGTTCCACGATATAAGCAGCTTGATAGTGATTACAAGAAATATTATGAAATACATGGCCACAAAAAGGAAATATACATCAATGCTGGTTCTGTCGGGGGTCTTTTCGGCGCCGAAAATATACCAGAACAGAACCAGAAAGGCAGCCATTGTTTCCAGGTATAATGAAACAATAACAGTGAAGAAGGAAAAGAGAATGAACCTGGTGTATCTCTGTTTTTCAAAATACCTTGGTATCAAGAAATAAATAAAAAAGTAGCTTGTCCCTATTGTTATTGCCAACAGCAGTGATACAAGCAGAAATGACTGTGAATAATTACCGGTCTGATGACCGAAAAACAAGGTGTAGAATAGCAATACAAGACCCCAGAAAAATACATGAAATATCCACCGGAACCGCTTTCGGAATAAATGTGTGAATACCGTTTGGGAATTAAAGACTTCCATCTGAAACAGGTTAAAGATAAAGGCAATTTAACTACAATTTGCATTTACCGGGTTAAAAATCGACCAAAAAGGAATTAACGGAGATAAAATGCGGAATCCTGCAGACTAACCGGACTCGTCGATGATCATGGTTTATTCGTCTATAAAAAGAGCCGGGGGGTCTACAATTCAATTTTTGGCTTCGTTGAGTCTTTATTTTAGCGTCAGATAATGTTAAATTTGAAAACAGGAAAATCATGGAACACGCAAGCTTTTTAAATCAGTTTTTTATGTGGTTTGGACCATATAAATTTCCAATGTTGCTCCTCGCCCTAATTGTAGTGGTATTAATAATTGTCAAGGCTGTGGATCTTTTATTTATGAGGAATCTCAGTGAATCCCGAAAAAAGCGATGGCTGAACTCAATACTTTTTTGGGGTGCCATTGGGCTTGTCTTTGGGATGTTTGCACAGACAGCTTCCTTATGGGTGGCTTTACAGGAGATCATGCACGCAAAAGATCTTTCCCCTCCGATTATCATAATGGGATTCCTGGGATCATTCGCACCTACTTTGTTCGGCTTGCTAATACTGCTTGTTGCTGCAATTGCCTGGTGGTTGCTCAGGGTCGTCTACAGGAGATCTTTGATAAATGTGCCTGAAAATTAAGGAATAATTCTGCTTTAAAGGCTTCCTCCCCTGGACTTTCTCAGGTTTTGAAGAAAGGGCTTACCGAGGAAGCTTTTTTCATCGAGTTTACAGAGCCTTTCAAACATTGGCTTGTTCACTGTAAAGGCTATGATCTCAGGTGGAAGGTACTGCCGCATGGCCATATCCATCGATCCGATCATTGCCTTTGGTTTATCGTGGGGAGAAACCAGAGTTAGCATTTCCATACATCCGGCACCGAATTTTGCCACGATCGGTTCCGGATCCGATAATCCACTGAAATATTGTGCCCCGGTGAAAAGTACACTGAGCTGGTCGGGATTTACAAAGAGGGTAACAGTTTCAAGCAATTGATAGGCCTCATTCACGAGGGGCCCGACAAACAGGTACTGGTTTTTTGGCCGGAACCTCTTTACTTCATCAAACCATTCGCCCATAAGTTCTTCTGAGGCTTTCAGGCCTTCGTCGTTTGCAAGGAAATCAAGATACTCTGCCCTGCTGCGGGTAGTCTGGTCAAACCACCAGGAACCGCAGCCTCCGCACCCGTAATTCGACTCGCTCAGACGTGTCATTTTGCCGTTCATCCATGATTTATAATAGGCAAAAACACAAACATGCTTTGAAGGATCGGGTTCCTTGTAATTAGTGAAAAGGGGACTATCATCACTGTCGTAGATCCCGATCAGCGGGGAAGAGAGGTTTAGTTTTTCTTTAAGATAGTCGTAGTCAGGCTGCATATAAGGTCAATTTCTTTGATCAGTAACTTGTTTCATCCAGTTTCACTTTGCCCCAGAAAGTCTTGTAAACGAATACGGTATAGGTTATCACAAGGGGGCCGCCAATAGCCACAATTGTAAGCATAATGCCCAGTGCCTTGTCGGATGATGCTGCGTTGTAAACTGTCAGGGTATAAACCGGGTCGATAGTCGAAAGGATTACAACCGGGAACAGTTCAATGGCGACGAGGATCAGCAGGAAACTGATCGACAGAGCGGAGAACAGGAACGATTGGAGGTACTTCTTCTTGCTCGCCAGCCTCGGAACATTGGCTATACTGAGGAAAGCCAGCACCGGTACGATGAATAATACCGGGGTGTCAAGGAATTTATCGGTAAGATGCGGAAAGAATGCTATTGAGAGAATAGTGACGACAACAAAAGTAGCGACAAGGAAAAAAATAGCTCTCCATAACAATCTCTCTACCTTTTTGAAAAGCCTGCCTTCTGTTTTCATGGTAAGGAAGATTGCTCCATGCACCATGAACATTGCCAGGGTAGTGAGGCCAACCATGAGGGCATAGGGATTCAGGAATTCAAGCCAGTGGCCTGTGAATTCGAAGTTTTCGCCCAGTGATATTCCCCTGAGTACATTCCCCAGGACTACCCCCAGAAGTAAGGCAAGGGCTGCACTGGAAACACTGTAGCTTACATCCCATAGGTTTTTCCACCATTTCATTGGTTCCTTGCCCCGGAATTCTATAGAAACAGCCCTGAAAATGAGGAACCCCAGGAACAACATAAACGGGATGTACATGGCTGAGAAAAGTGATGCATACGCTTCGGGAAAGCCTGCAAAAAGGGCGCCACCCCCTATTACCAGCCATACTTCGTTACCGTCCCAGACCGGACCAACGGCATTGAGTGCTATACGGCGGCTTTCATCTTCCTTGAAAAACAAATGCCAGGCACCTGCCCCTAAATCAAAGCCATCCAGGATGGCATAGCCGGAAAACAGCCCCCCAACTACCAGGAACCATAATGTGGGATAATCTATTCCTAAAAATGTACTCATTTCTATTCGGGTTTTTTTATGCTTTAAATTGATTCTGCCATTTCCTGTTGCTTTGTCCGTGATATGTCGACACCCTCATCATATGGGCCTTTCCGGATCTTTTTATCCAGCAGGTATATAAATAGTGCGAAAAGAATCACATAAATAACGGTAAACATTATCAGAGAAAACAGAACATTGCTGGCATTAACTGAAACTGAGAGTGCGTCGGAGGTCCTGAGAAGACCATAAACCACCCAGGGCTGCCGACCCATTTCAGCCGCAAACCATCCGGTCTGGTTTGATATCTGCGGAAGCAATACAGCAATGACAAAGATCCATAGCAGCCATCGGTATTTGAACAATTCACCCCGCCACCAAAGGAATGATGCCAGCAGGGTAATAGCTATAAGTAACATTCCTATAGATATCATTATATGGTAGAACTGGAAGACTGCATTAACAGCAGTAGGTCTTTCATCTTCTGCAAAATAGTTGAGTCCTTTGACCGGTTCTTTGAAATCCCAGTGCGTAAGGAAGCTCAGCCCGCCGGGTATTCTGAGGCCGTATACTTCCTGCTCCGATTTGTTTACCCACCCAAAGAGATACATATCTGCAGCGGCATATTTGTCGTAGTGTCCTTCGAGGGCTGCGAGCTTTGCAGGCTGGTTCTCGGCAACTCCATTGGCCGACTGGTGTCCTGTGATAAGCTGACCTATAGAGAAGATCGTGGCTATTACAAGGGCAATTTTAAATGCTTTTTTAGAGATTTCTACATGGCGGTTCTTAAGAAGGTAGTAAGCATGAACACTCATTACGAGAAAGGCCCCGGCAAGAAAAGCCCCGAGCCATACATGCAGTAAACGGTCAACACTTGATGGGTTGAATACCATGCCCCAGAAATCGGTTATCTCAGCGCGGGCGCTCATACCTTCACCAACAATATGATAACCGGTAGGGGTTTGTTGCCAGCTATTGGCCACAACAATCCATATTGCAGAGAACATGGAACCTGCGAAAACCCCTATTGTGGAGATGAAGTGTACTTTAGGACTGACCCGGTTCCAGCCGAAAAGCAGCACTCCAAGGAATCCGCTCTCGAGTGCAAAGGCAAAAATGCCCTCTGCGGCAAGGGCGCTTCCAAAAACGTCGCCTACGAATCTTGAGTAGGTTGCCCAGTTGGTCCCGAACTCAAATTCCATGACAATACCGGTTGCAACGCCAATACCGAATGTCAGGGCAAAGATCTTGGTCCAGAACCTTGCCATTGTTTCATAGATCTTATTGCCGGTTCGTAGGTACTGGCCTTCCATAATGACCATTATAAGGCCCAGCCCAATGGTTATGGGAGGGTATATGTAATGAAATGCAATGGTAAAGGCAAATTGCACCCGGGAGAGAATTTCAACATCCATGGTAATTTGGTTTTAGGTATTACAAAGATGTTAAAAAAAATCAAAACATTTAGTGCGGGTAGATATTAAATTTCACCCACTCACTATAGTCACTGAGTGAAATATTATGTTAAATAGCTCACTGAGTAACTATAGTCACTGAGTGAAAAATTATGTTAAATAGCAGGCTTAACCCGAAAACCATCCTAAAGCGCTAAAAATCAGCATCTAATGTTTCACAACCCTCGTGTAAACCCGATCACCATTTTTATCAGTTAATAGAATGATGTACTGCCCCGGATCCAGATTGGCCAGGTCGATTTCGTCTTCAACACCATAATTGCCTATAGACTGACCATAAATATTATAAACCCGAGCACTTATAAATCTTCCGTCATATTCCGGATTGATCCTAACTAAATCCTTTGACGGATTGGGAAAGAAGAGGTTATCTATCTCATTACCGGAACTTTCTGAAATGAAAGAGGGACCACCTGTCAGGTTTTCAGATCTTTCTGCCTGCAGAATAATATTTGCAGATGATTCCTGCAGGATAGCAAGAATATACATTTGTGATTCACCCCATTGAGGATCAGGGGTATATGTTTTTTCTACAGTTGTGCTGTTTCCGGCTGACGGAAGTGATACTGCCTCGTCAGCAAGAACCTTGCGAAAGACATTATGATGGCCGTCTTCACCATTGGGAGAGGTATAATCAATGAATTCTTCCACAATGACCGCATAAAGGTTTAAGTCATCGGACGAACCGCTCACTTTTTCAATTTCAACGGTTACACCCACCTCTCCACCATCCTGTTCTTCCTGCTGAACCGTAATCGAGTAATCCGACATCATTCCAAGTTGTGCCTCAAGCTGTTCCTGAGTCAGTATAGGGGTTTGAAAACCAATCACATCACCTTGTAATACTACCCTGGGCGTTCCTCCGTAAATCCCATAGTAATTTGTCCTGGCATCATTTTCAACCGGATTGTGTTCTGAAAAGATGCAGTTTGAATAAGGGGAGCTGGGATGGAAAGCTACATGTAATACTTCAGGGTGATCATCAAGAAGTTCGAATAGTGCCGGATTCTTGGATGCACAAACACTGCACCTTGTATTCGTAAAGTGCTCAACCATGACTTTACGGTCTACCTGGGATAATACAGGGATCGTCAAGAGAGAAAGGAAAATAAGGGTAAATAGTTTTTTCATGACCATGTTTTTTTGGTTAGTCGTTGATATCCAAAAATCCTTACAGGTATTTATAAATATCTTTTAACCAAAATAAACAGATCGGAAAGTAATGTGTTCACTATGATACACTTGGAATCCAATGTGAAATCCAGTGTATTTTTTTTCCTGTTATGATATTATTTAAAAGATTCGGCTACTTTTTTGATCCCCTCTGAGTAGGGAGTGGGTTTCATATCGAATTCCTTTTCGAACCTGGAGCTGTCGAAAACATAGTCCCTGTCGTACTGGTAGATCATTTCGGTCATCTCCTTCATTAGCGGGTTGAAAAGTCCTATAACACTGATAATGAATTTTGAACCTACCTGGGACTTAGGCTTCACACCGAACTCTTTCGCAAAGGCTTCTATCCATTCCCTGCCTGTTGGAGGATTGTCGGCAGTTGGCAGATGCCATTCCTTTCCATATGCCTTATCGGTATTGCCTAAAAGGGCTGTTGCTTTTGCTGCATCCGGTGTGTAGGTGAATGAGTGTTTTTTATCGAGCGAACCGAACCAGTTAGCTTTTTTACCTTTTGACAGAGGTTTTACAACTCCTTCCTGGAGGATGCTATTCCCTATTCCCGGACCATAAAAATCCGCGCTTCTGGCAATCATGGCCTTGACTTTGCCTGATTCAATTTCATCAAGCAACATTTTTCTGATCTCTGCCCTTACCTCTCCCTTTTTACTGGGAGGGTTGACTGGTGTTTTTTCATCCATCCCGTTAAGCCTGGTTTTATCGTACATGTAAATGTTGTCGAAGAAAACCAGCCTGGAATTGTGTTCTTTACAGGCTTCTATTGTATTGCGCATGATCTTTGGCCAGGTTTCCTTCCATACTTTTTTACTGTAAGGTAGGCCCACCATCAGGTATACAATATCAGAACCCTTTACTGCATTCATTACCTGTTCTTTGTCGGTAAGGTCGGCAGGGAAAAGTTGATCCGTTTCGTTAACTTTTTCAGGATTTCTGCTTACAAGCCTGATCTCTTTAGTATAACTCAATAATTCTTTTGCCAGGCCAGTGCCAATAGCGCCGCCGGATCCAAGTATAGTCTGCATGTTTTACTTATTTTTTTAGAATTTAAAATATTCCGTTGACATTAGGTAAGGAGCAAAGGTATTAACTGAAGGAAGGAAGGTCAAGCATGATGACTCATAAATGGAATAATTACATGTAATGGATCTCTCCTACGAGGTAAAGCTGTGCATGTCCTCCTATCTTAACCCTGTCTCCGCAATCTTCACAATGTATAATCCCCCCTCTTTTCGACAGTTGTCGTGCGATCAGCTTCTTCTTTCCAACTTTTTGTGACCAATAAGGAATGAGTGTAGTATGAGCGGAACCTGTGACCGAATCTTCAGCAATGCCTGATTGTGGCGCGAAGAACCTGGTTACGAAATCCTGGTTCTCTCCGTGGGCGGTAACAATGATCCCCCTGGCATCAACTCTTGAAATGGTGTCGAAATCAGGCTTTATCAACTCTATTTCTTTCTGGCTCCTGTAAACAAGCATGTAGTCTGATTTCCCACGGTAGGTCTCCACAGGGATCTTTCTTACTCCTTTCATCAGGCTTTCGGGCAGATTTGTTTCGTGAACCTTATCGGCGGGAAAATCGAGATGGTAAAGCTCATTTTCCCTGGTGACCTTAAGCTGACCGCTTATATGGGAGTGGAAATGAATAACATCAGAATCCTTTTCATAGAAATTAAGAAGAACATATGCCGCTGCCAGTGTAGCATGCCCGCACAGGTCTATTTCAACGGTTGGGGTAAACCATCTTATATCATAATGAGTATGATTTTTAAGTACAAAAGCTGTTTCGGAAAGGTTGTTCTCGGCTCCAATTTTCTGCATGACTTCATCACTGAGCCATTCATCCAGCATTACAATTGCGGCCGGATTTCCCGAGAATAATTTTTCAGCGAAAGCGTCAACCTTATAGATCTTCAGGGTTTTCATTATCAGAGTCCTCCGGGTACCAGAATTTTTGATGCAAATATATAAGCATTAACGACAAATTTTACCGTAATTATTTAATGAGGACCCATCAAAATAAAAAATATAAATGTTTAAAATATGTAGCAAAAAGTTAAACAAAAATATTGATTAATATGTTAGTTTGTCATCTGAATCAACAACTTAACAACTAAAATTTATAAAACTATGATCGCTATGATGACAGACGCAGGACTTGGAGCTGAGCTTCTTACCAATCCCAGCTCCCTAAACTCGATCGTAGCCTTTACCTTCTTCATAGGTACCATGGCTATGATGGGTGCAACAGCATTTTTCTGGCTGGAAATGAGAAATACCGATCCTAAGTGGAGGACTTCACTGCTTATTTCCGGACTGATCACATTTATTGCTGCTATACACTATTATTACATGCGCGGATTCTACATGGAAACACAGGAATCCCCTACTTTTTTCCGATATGTCGACTGGCTTTTGACGGTCCCGTTGATGGCTGTTGAGTTTTATCTTATTACTAAGAAAGCCGGTGCCAGGCTGGGACTGCTGTGGAAGCTTATTGCTGCCAGTGTGGCTATGCTTGTTCTTGGATATATCGGTGAAGGTATATACAAAGATGAAACCCAGAGCTGGATCTGGGGTGCACTCAGCGGTGTTGCTTATTTCTACATCGTTTACCTGATATGGGGCGGTGAAGTCGCCAAACTTGCCAATAAAGCCGGTGGCGCTGTGAAAAGGGCAAACAGGGTACTTGCCTGGTTTGTACTTGTAGGATGGGCTATCTATCCGCTGGGCTATATCTTCGGCACGGAAGGAGGTCTTTTCGGAATGAGCCTTGGTGTGAATGCAGCCTTTATGGATGTAGTTTACAACATCGGCGATGCAGTTAACAAGATTGGATTCGGTCTGGTTATCTATGCTTTGGCAGTATCCGACCAGAAAGAAAAAGCAGCATCTATCTGATAATTCAATTAACAAACTAATGAAGCAGTGTGGATCCTGTATCCGCACTGCTTCTTTATAATGATTGTGAATATGAAGGATATAAAATATTCGAATAAGATATCAGCCAAGCCATTTTTTGATTTGACCCTAAGAATGCTCAATGATGTAAGGGACCATAATTTCGATGACCTGGCGCAGGTCTGTGATGATGATTTCGGTATTATTGACATCAACACAGAAGGAGGGAGTGAAGTTATACGAAACCGTGAAGAATGGGAAAAGTGGTTCCAGGGACTCTTCAGTCAACTGGAGGAGATGAAGGCACATACCTGGTCGGAAATTACAAGATACGAAAGTCTCGTAATGACAGATATGGGTTACAGTGTCGTTGACTTTGACCAGATATTCATTGCATTTGGCAAGAGGATGAGATTTTCGGTGATTGCCACCATTGTCTGGAAAAAGGTCGGTGATACATGGAAAGAATCGAGGTACCATAGCTCATTGCTGGGTGTGAAGGAGGAAGACTCTGAATAGTAGTGCTCAGTGTTTATTTTTTGCCAGTAATTTTAGTCATTAAACAAGTATCCTAACTGTACATTCTGTAAAAACCGGGGCTACTCTATCTTAGCACTTTTAGCAGTTTCATTACAAGGCCGTGGCGCCTGAACACAAATTCTTTTTCGATTTCAAGTTCTTTTAAACCGGTTAGTTTTTCAAGTCCCCCATGGGAGTTATATTTCCGGAAATTCCTGTAATGGTCGCCTCCAACCATCCATTCCACAAAAGAAGTCAGTTTGTGTGAAAAGGGTGATGTTCTTTCCGAAAGCTCATAGTCTATAAGTAGAAGATAACCTCCGGGTTTAGTTACCCTGATCATTTCTGAAACTATTGACTTTGCAATATCCGGATCAGTTTCGTGAAGCGAGAGTGTGGTTGTGGACATGTCAAAGCTGTTATCAGGTATATCAAGGGCAGCGGCGTCCTGCTTCCGGCAGGGTGGTGTGATAAACCCCTTGCCTGATTGCTTAAGCATATCCTCATTGAGATCCACACCCGTTGCATCAAAACCATGCTTCCGCAGCAGTTTGACCTGGTTCCCGGTTCCGCAGCAGACATCTAAAATGGATTCGAATTTATATTCGTGCGAAATAGAAAGTACTTTATGCCTGATCCTGGAAATGTAGGGCGAGAGGATGAAATCATATACCGGTGCAAATTTGTATTCGTTCATTTGATGGCTTTTGGCTGTTAGCTTTTGGCTTTATCTTAACACTCAAATCTCAACACTCAACTCTCATTTTTGTCGTGCCGGTATTTGATCACTTTCACCTTCTCCATTGTAATAAGACCTTCTCCTACATTTTCGTCGAGAAAAGGCATCAGTTTCTGAATATTTTCTTCCGTATCGACCACTTCGATGATCATAGGCAGGTCATCAGACAGGCGCAATATCCTTGCCGAGTGGATGTGGCTTTCGGCGCCGTACCCCATCATACCTCTTATCACAGTAGCCCCTGCAAGTTTAAGGCTTTGGGCCTCCTTAACAATAGCTTCGAAAAGCGGTTTCCCGCGATACTTATCATTCTCATCTACGAAAATCCTTAATAAAACTCCTTGCTGTGGTTCTTTCATCAGTTTTTATTTTGAAAGGGTTACTACAAATCTCCCAAGGAACAATCCTAAAAAAACCAGGGCGATCCCGCCAATATTACTTACCAGGATGTTGGTAACTGCCATGGCATTGGCCCCCTCTTTAAGGAGATGCATGGTTTCCAATGAAAAGGTTGAGAATGTGGTAAATCCCCCAAACAACCCAATAAAAACAAACATCCTGAGGTTGGAGGAGAACCTTTGTTCTTCCGTAAGGCCCCATACAAGTCCTATGAGGAAGGAACCGGCAAGATTTACCAGGAGAGTACCTACCGGAAAGGTTGTTTCCACCATTTTATGGGCCCATCCTGATATAAGATACCTGAGCAACGTGCCGGTAGCACCACCCAATAGCAGCAATCCGATTTTTATCATGAATAGAAGATTATTTTACAAAAATAGATTTAGTATTTGAACCTGCTGTTTATAAATTCCCAATCCCAATGTCCATCCACCTGGGGCGGACCAAACAAATTCCAATACTCAAATCCCAATATTCAAATTTATCTCAACTCTCATAACTCAAAACTCAACTCTCATTTTATGGCAACATGCACTGCTGCGACACCAAAAGTAAGGGGAATGCTTCTGACGCTTGAAAACCCGGCATCGAGAAGCAGTTTCTCAACCTCTTCCCTGGAGTAGTAATTTACAACGGAATGGGCAAAGTAATGATATGCTGCCTTATCACCAGAGAGCCAGTAACCAAGTCTTTTTACAATTCCTTTCATGTATATTTTCAGAAGGCCCTTCATCCATTTCGAATCCGGCTGGCTGCTTTCAACAATGACGAACCTTCCGCCGGGTTTTAGAGTGCGGAGAATTTCAGAGAGAAATATTGGAGTATCCGGGTTTTTATAAGTAAGATTCCTGAATGCAAAAGCAATGCCGATAGTATCGAAATGATCATTTGCAAATGGCATGTCCCCGGCATCGCCATGCACAAAATCCACTTCACCTTTTCCCCTTTTTTGCTGCTTTATCCTTGCCTCGTCCAGCATGGTATGGCTGAAGTCAAGTCCGGTAATATTGGTATTTCCATTTGCTTGTCTTGACAATCTTACTGCAAGGTCGCCCGTGCCTGTGCAGAGGTCAAGTATTTTCGACGGGTTGTTTGCGAGGCATTCTCTGGCAGCCCTTTTTCTCCAGCCTTCGTCCAACCGTAATGAGAAAAGCCTGTTTACCAGGTCGTACCTCGGGGGTACTGAAGTAAATATTTTGTGGAGGGGCCTTCCTTCGAAGTTGTTGTCAGCAGACATTTTGTTGATTTATGATGCAAAGATAAGGAGGTGGAACAATTATTCACCCACTGACTATAGTCACTGAGTGAAATATTATGTTAAATAGCTTACTGAGTAACTATAGTCACTGGGTGAAATATTATGTTAAATAGCTCACTGAGTGAAATCCCGGGAAAAAACAGCTAATTTGTGTTGTCTCTGATCACTTCCCACGCCTCCTCAATATGTTTTTCCTCAATTTGATTATTCCCGGTTACTAACCGTAAGGTGTAATTCCCGTTCAATTTTGTGTGCGAAATAAAGATCTTCCCGGTCTTGTTAACCTTTTCAAGCAGCTTTTGGTTGATATCATTCAACCTTTCTTTATTAACTATACTTTCAGGGCGATATCTGAAACATACCAAGTTAAGGGATACCGGGGCCATCAGCTCGAATTCATCGCTCTGCATGATCTTATGGGCAAACTTATTGGCAAGATAAATATGATACCTGAGTTTCTCCTGTAAAGCCTTTACCCCGTAACTCCTTAAAACGAACCAGAGTTTCAGTGCCCGGAACCTTCGTCCGAGCTGTACGCCCCAGTCACAATAATCATTCACCTTGCCTAGTGTAGCAGTTTTCAGGTATTCCGGGATGATTTGCAGCGTGTTCAATAATGCTTGCCGGTCCTTTACAAAGTATGCCGAGCAGTCGAAGTTGGTGAAAAGCCATTTATGCGGATTGAATACATAGCTATCGGCCTGTTCCACACCTTCAATCATCCATCTGTACTCAGGGAGGATGAGTGCACTTCCCGCGAATGCGGCATCAACATGAAGCCAGAGGTCATATTTCCTGCAAATTTCGACAACAGGTTTAAGCGGATCAATTGCAGTGGAACCGGTAGTCCCGATTGTCGCAACCACCGCAGTGGGCTTCATACCGGCTTCAATATCCTGTTTTATGGATTCTTCCAAAGCTTCAGGGATAAGGGCATATTTGTCATCCACCTCCACCTTAATAAGGTTTCTGCTTCCGTATCCTGCTATTTTAGCTGCTTTCTCAATAGATGAATGGGTCTCGGAAGAAGCGTAAACCCTCAGTTTGTCATCTGTTGAAAAGCCCTCTTTGTTGATCTTGTACCCTGTTATTTTTTCCCTGGCTGTCAGCAGAGCCACCAGCGTGGCTGTTGAGGCGGTATCCTGGATCACTCCGTGAAAATCATCCGGAAGGCCTGTCATTTTTTTAAGCCAGTTCATCACCATCTCTTCCAGCTCAGTGGCAGCAGGGGATGTTTCCCACTTCATGCACTGTGCCCCCAGTGTGGCTGTAAGCATCTCTGCCAGAAGTGAAGGGTAGCTGGAATTGGCCGGGAAGTAGGCAAAGAACTTCGGGCTCTGCCAGTGTGTGATCCCGGGGATAATGACCTTCTGGAAATTCTCAAAGATCTCATTCATGTCTTCGGGACCATCCGGAGGTGAGGAAGGCAACTGGCGGTAGATATCTCCGGGTTTAACCTGCGACTTCACCGGGTATTCTTCGATGTTTTCGAGATAATCGGCCATCCAGTCTACGAACCGGTGTGCATAATCCCTGAATTGTTTGTTTTTCATATTATCTTAATTATCTCAATGTCTTTATTGTCTCAATTGCCAGAATGTTTTTCTCATGGTTTCATTTAGAAAATCCGGAAAAACCCGGAACAATCTAGGCACTAAACTCTCAGATCTATATAAATCTGTCGTCGGAGTGCGGGTTTTCTGGTTTTTTATCGATCTTGTCGTACCATCCAGCCTGTGCCAGGGGGAAGGAGTCGAAATCCGGCACGTAGGGCTTGATGTCGAGCAGGGGAGTGCCGTCAAGCATATCAACATTTGCAAGATATAGTGTCCGATCCTCAATCTTTTCCAGTTCAACTACGGATAGTCCTATGGGATTGGGCCTCACAGGCGCCCTTGTGGCAAAGAGCCCGTGCGAAGTGTTGTCAAGGAACGGTGTTACGATCAGTTCCTGCCTTTTGACACGGTGAAGATGGTAGATAATTATTACGTGGGAGAATCCGTCGAGATCGAACAGCCCGTCGCTATATTCAGGGAAAACTATTGCCTTTCCTTTTGCTGCGAGCGATGAAACTGGTTGTATCGGCATATTCTCGGGATTGTCGAAGGGGGTTCTTAACACTCCTATCGGCTGGAAGGCAACGGTTTCCATTGTAATCAGGATTTATTGTAAACCTTGATCACATTTTCCCTGAGGCTGTCACCGGTATCTGAAAGGATGAACTTCATGGTATCTGCCAGGGCCTCTCTGCTGACCCATTTACTAAAATCAGCATTTGGCATTGATTTGCGATTGGCCGGTGTATCGATCGTTCCGGGAACGATCACACTTGCATTTACACCTGTTTCGTTCGTATCAGCATTGATTGCCTCTGCAAGCCTGAAAAGCAGCGACTTCGACAGTGCATAGGGCAGCATGATTTTAGAAAGGGAAGGGGTAAAGGCAGGCTTTGCACCAATGAAGATGATTTTACCGCCATTTTCCTGTTTTTCCATTCGTATGAAGAGCTGCCGGGCCATATAGTAGGCAGTTTCGAAGTTCAGGGAATACATTTTCCTGAGCGCTTCCCCGTCGGACTCCCTGATATCGCCCATTCCAAAGCCTCCTGCTATGAGGATCCCGGCATAGATTTCACCGTGTTCCTTTATTACTTTTTCGTAAAAACCCCCAACCTCCGATTCATTCGACAGGTCCAGGTTATGAGTTTCGACATTTTTGTTGGTTATCCTCTCAGGCTTATCATTCGGCCCCAGGGTGGCGATGATATGGTATCCTTCATCAACAAGTTTGTCTACGACTACCTGTCCGAGGTTTCCGGCAGCACCGGTAATAATGACATTTTTAGACATATTTTGATGTTTTTAATAAGCTGAAATCTGCAATTGACAAAATACGAATAAATGGCAAAAGGACAATAGTGTTTCAATTGTCATAATTGTCAAATTGTCCTTTTTTTTAATTTGTGAGGATATCTTTTGATAATCAGCAAGATAAAGATTTGATTTAATGACCATACTCAAGGAA
>CAZXWD010000035.1:0-18759 GCA_964644135.1 uncultured Bacteroidales bacterium
AAAACTATTTCCTTACCTTTATGATGCTGAAAAAACAACGATTATCCCACAATGCCAACAGACCCTACCAGAGAAAAGATCCTCAAAGTTGCCTCCCGCATCTTCGGGAAATACGGGTTCCAGAAAACCACCATCGATGAGATAGCCCGCACTGCGCACAAGGCCAAAGGATCGGTCTACTATTATTTTACGAGCAAGGAAGACCTTTTCCAGGCCGTGGTAAGCCGCGAAATGGATGTGCTGAAACAGGAATTGCTGAGGGTGACTTCAGAAGACGAAGATTCCACAACTATCATAAAAAATTACCTCCTTACCAGGATGAAAGTGCTTTCCGACGCAGTGAATTACCATGAAACCCTCAAGGCCGATTTTATTGAAACTTTCGAATTCCTCGACGAAATGCGCTCTGAATTTGATGATTTCGAGGTCGATCTTCTTTCCGGCATCCTGCAAAGAGGTGTAAAAGAAGGGGCATTCACCATCCGGAACGTTAAGAAAACAGCCCAGGTGATCATCCTGGCAATGAAGGCCATCGAAATACCCTTCTTCCTCCAGGAAAAGATCCACGAGTACGAGGAAACCATTGTAGAACTGCTCGATATCCTTATCAGGGGGCTCGAAAAGGATTCAGGTAACTGACCCACATTCAGGCCCCAATAATATTTATCCCCTAACCACTTGATAGAAGCTCTTCATTTTTATAACTTTGCATATAACAATCTGACTAAAAAACGTTATTAGTCAGATTATACTTATTAGCCAAATTTATCCTTCTTGAAAAAAGCAGCAAAAAATATCATAAAATACCGTAAGGCAATATTCTACATTACTATTGTCCTCACACTGGCAGGGGCCTACTTCATGAAAGACCTGGAGGTGGACCCCGACGTGTTCAACTACCTTCCTGAAGATGACCCAGCAGCCTCGCTTTTCAATGAAATAGGCCGGACATACGGGGGTAATTACATTGCAATGATAGGATTGGAGACGGATGATGTTTTTTCAAGGGAAATGCTGGTAAAGATCAGGGACCTCACCGATTCGCTTGAGGTGATGCAAGGTGTGAGTACCGTTACCAGTCTGACCAATGTGATCGATATAAAGGACTCCGAATGGGGAATAGAAATAGGAAAACTGGTTGACCCCTGGGATCTTCCCGGAGAAAAAGAGGAGCTCGACAGCCTTAAAAACTATACGCTTTCACAGGAAATGTACCGCGGTTCCCTGGTATCAGAAGATACCACCTTTACCGCGATAATGGTGAGGATAACAGAAGGGACTGATAAGATAGAGGTCGCTGGCAGGATCAGGTCATTCATTTCGGAACAACTGCCTTCAGATAAGGTGTATTATGCCGGGATACCCTTTACCTTGCTCAGCCTGGCCGATATAATCCTTGGCGACCTGCTGTTCCTCACACCCATCACGGCCCTGGTGATCATAATTATCCTTTTCTTCGGGTTCAGATCGTGGCGCGGTGTACTGCTTCCGCTGGTAACCGTTGGCTTCAGCACGGTCTGGGCAATGGGGCTAATGGGACTCATGAACATCCGGCTTTCCATAATCTCCGATGTGATCCCCGTGATACTGCTGGCAGTGGGCAGCGCCTATACCATCCACGTTATAAACCGGATCAGGGAAACCCCTGGAGAAAACCTGCGCGAACGGATAGAGGCTTCGCTGGCCTATATAATAATCCCGGTTATCATGGCCTCGGTAACCACAATGATAGGTTTTCTTTCCTTCATCTTTGGCTCTTACCTCACCCTTATCAGCACCTTCGGGATCTTCACGGCAGCAGGCGTAGGCTTTGCCCTTATCCTGTCAGTCACTTTTGCACCTGCCTTCCTCGCCATGTTCCCCGGTAAGGGTCACGACCACGTATTCGAAAAAAAAGAAAATACCCCGGATCTTTCAGGCAAAATACTGAAAAAAACAGAAAACCTTGTACTGAATAAACCCAATTCGATCATAGCATTCTGGGCTTTTATCATGCTTATAGGCATTGCCGGTATACTGATGATAGAGAGGAAAGTGGATATGATCGACTATTTCAAGGATAGCGATCCCCTTCATGTTTCAGAATACCTTTTCCGTGATAAGTTCGGCGGTTCTTTTCCGGTATACGTCAAGGTTGAGGGGGATATGCAATCGCCCGGGGTGCTTGAAAAAATGGATTCCGCTGCCTCTTATATGGAAAGCCACCCCAACATAACCCAGACCCAGAGCATTGCCGACCTGATCAAAGAGATGAACGACATCATGGAAGAAGGCGAAACCATTCCCGGTGAAAAGGCAAAAATAGAACAGCTCTGGATCCTCCTGCAGGGACAGGACATTATGGAGCAACTCGTCAATTACGACCTTGACGGGGGCCTTATCTCAGGCACCTTCAATACCGGTGATGTGGAGGTTATGGATGCCTTTGTAAAAGACATGAAGGACTATCTGGAAAAGAACAGCACAGAAAATTGCCGGATGACCCTCACCGGATTGCCGAGCCTTTACCTGAAAATTGACAGGAGCATTATAAGCAGCCAGTTCCAGTCGTTGGCCTATGCACTTTTACTTGTGTTCATCGTAGTGTCAATACTGCTGCGGTCTGTCAGGAGCGGAGGATACAGCCTGGTCCCCATAATTACCACGCTGGTAGTTCTTTTCGGCTTTATGGGGCTTACGGGAATACCGCTCGATATCGCCACCGTCCTTGTCGGCAGTGTATCCATAGGGATCGGTGTGGATTACGCAATTCACATGGTAACACACCTGAATTACGAGATGAACCGCAAAGGCCGGATGGAGCATGCTGTATCACATGCCATGAGCATAACCGGCAGGTCGATCATATTGAACGTTCTTGCCGTCTCGCTGGGCTTCCTGGTATTGTTGCTGTCGAACCTCGTCCCGCTGCAAAGGTTCGGGTTGCTGGTGGCAGTGACAATGCTGACATCGGCCCTTGCCGCATTAACCCTGCTGCCGGCAGTAATGCTGAAAGTACATCATTCAAAGACCAAACAAAAAAACATTAAGCCATGAAAAAGATAATAACAATACTTGCAACATCATTATTAATGATTACCGGGGGATATTCTCAGAATGCCGAAACCATACTGAAATTGTCCGATTCGGTAACCTATGCACCGGACGACCAGGTGAACGAGGTGAGGATGATCCTCACCGATAAAAAAGACAGGACACAGGAAAGGAGTGCCGTTGGCTTGCAAATGGGAACTGATTACAGGCTGTTCCGCTTCACGGCCCCTGCTTCGCAGGAAGGGATCGCCTTTTTATCCCTGCCGGATGATGTGATGTACCTCTACCTTCCTGCCTATAACAAAGCCAGGAGGATCGCATCGCATATCAAGAACCAGGGCTTTGCAGGCACCGACCTCACCTATGAAGACATGGAGGCAGTGCCCATGCATGAAAAGTATGACCCAACACTTATTGAGGAAAACGAAAAGGGATACCTGCTTGAGCTCGTACCGAAACCTGAAAGAAAGTCTGATTATTCAAAGATGGTTACCCTGGTCGATAAGGAAAATTATATGATCCTTCAGAGTGACTATTATGATAAAGGCGGTAACAAGGTGAAAGTCATGAAAAACGATGAAATCGAGAACATCGACGGTTTCTGGATAATTACTGACCTTACGATGACCGACCTGAAAAAAGACCATTCCACAAGGATGATCTTTGACAATGTAAAGGTGAATACAGGATTGACGGAAGATGATTTCAGCGTAAGAAAACTTACAAGATAACACTGAAAAAAGAGGAGGAAGAGATGGATTTTACAAGGATGTTTTACAGGTTATTTATGCTAGTGCTTTTTTTCTGTTGCCTGACTAACGTGTCAAGATCGCAGGACAAAGGCCTCGATATAGGGGGCGAAATATATATTGATCACAGGGTAAGGACAGAAACAGGCGACTGGTCGTGGAACGAGAACAGGCTGGACCTTGAGCTGGAAAAGAGGTTCCAGTCAAAAGCCAAATTCTACGGGAATGTCTGGTTACGCTCATTCGGATTTCCGTTCCTGACAAAGACAGAACAGCTTTTCAATAAAGATGCTGTATCGCCCTATAACCTTGAGATCAGGGAAGCTTATGTTGAATTGTATGATTTCCTTCTGAAAAGGCTCGATGTAAAAATAGGGCGGCAGCGGATAGCCTGGGGTACCGGCGACCGTATTAATCCCACCGATAATCTCAATCCCGACGACCTTGAGGATATCTGGGATTTCGGAAGACACCTTGGGTCTGACGGCATCAGGATAAGGTATTATTTCTCTGATTTCAATATTGAACTGGATTACCTGCCTTTTTTCAGGCCGGCTGTGCTACCCAGGGGCGACTGGGCAGATGCCCTGATGCCATCTTTCGATTTTCCCCGGGAAGTTGTAGTGAGGAACATCACTGATTCATTGTCGATGCCTGCCTATTCACTGGGTGAAAGCAGTACGTACGGGGTAAAGTTCGGCGGATTCCTTGCCGGCTACGATTTTTCGCTCAGTTATGTTTACGGTCGTGATGATCTCCCCATCCAGTATTATAATACAGTATCCCTGGTTAACCCGCAGGGTGTAATCGATATAAAAAGTGAACTGTACTACCCCAGGCAGCATGTCTTCGGCGCCGACCTGGCGGGAGCTATCGGCAGGGTTGGCATATGGGGGGAAGTTGGCATTTTTCTTCCGGATAAAGAAATTGTGATGACCACCAATCTTGATGAACTGGGGATGCCTTCAATGGATTCAACAGTGCTGAAAAAAGAACCCTTTGTAAAATATGTGATCGGGCTCGACTATACCTTCCGGGACGGGTCCTATTTCAACACGCAGTTTTTCCACGGCTTCGTAAATGAACGCGGGAAGGGGAACCTGAATGACTACCTGATGGTGAACTGGGAGAAATGGCTCTTCAACCGGAAGCTCAGGATAAATCCTTTAACAGGTGCCTTCATTGTGGGCGATTGGGATGATATCGGAGGTAATTACGCCTGGATCTATTACCCTTCCATCACTTACAAACCGAACATAAACACAGAGATATCGCTGGGTGGCAGGATCATCGACGGTGAGGGGGATAACACTTTTTCACTGGTCAGTAAGAAGGATGAGGTTTACCTGTCAGTGAAGTTCAGTTTTTGATAAGGGACAAAAAAAATCCCGCCGGGGAGGCGGGATCTAACCAAAAATCTGTAATCATGAAAAGTTTTACGCATTAATATCTTAGTCGTCTTCAGGGATAATGACCTGGTCGATAACGTGGACCACACCATTGGCACCCTGGACGTCGGTAGCTACAACATTGGCGCTGCCGTTAAGGGTAACACCCATATTGCTTACTTCGATTTCGATATCGTCATCATCATTGAGTGTAGGTACTGTTGTAGTCGTAACTTCAGAAGCCATAATGTTTCCTTCAACAACATGATAAAGCAGGATCGGTGTCAGGTCGTCGGCTGAAAGATCATCTATACCCGAAATTTCAAGGGCCGCAAAAAGGTCTTCAAAAGCCTGGTTTGTGGGTGCGAACACTGTAAAGGGTCCCGGTGCCATAAGAGCATCAACAAGACCAGCCTTTACAACAGCTTCCACGAGTATACTGAATCCCGGATTCTGAATGGCAATATCTACAACTGTAGGTGGAAGTATGACCTTATCAACAACATGAATAACACCATTTGATGCATCTACATCGGCAGTGGTAACAGTAACATTACTGTTTATCATGACGTTGCTGCCAACTTCAACAAAAACTACAATCCCCTTTCCATCTTCAGTATCATCACTAAGCGTTTCGATGTAACCCGTTGCAAGGTCAGAGGATTTGGCTTCAGCGCCTACTACATGATAAAGAAGGATTGGTGTAAGTGCTTCTTTTGAAAGGTCTTCAACACCGTTTACACCCAGTGCATTGAACAACTCATTGAAAGCTGCGTTTGTAGGAGCGAAAACTGTAAATGAGCCTGTTCCGTCAAGAGTCGAAACAAGGTCTGCTTTAACAAGGGCGTCAACCAGTATGCTGAACTGCGGATCATCGGAAGCAATAGCTGCAATGCTCTTCTCTTCCGGCATATTGTTCATATCGTCATCTTCTTCCTTATCACAAGAAGTAAGAAAGAAAGAGGTAGCGAATAAAAGTGCTACGATTGGAAATAACCTGCTAATTTTTTTCATTTTGTTTAATTTTTAATTTAATAGATTATACATTTAATTATTAATTTCTCAAGTCTATTTGATTGAATTGATGACTAGTAAACATATAAACATCTGTTTATGTTCATATTTTGTTTATTTATTATCTGATTTCGTTAAACATTTTTTCTAGCCTTATACTAAAATACAGCCAGGAGCACAGCTCATGGTCCTTATCCAAATCATTCATGAAAACTGATCAGAATTACCCTAATTCACGTTTCACTATTCACGGCCCACTGATAAGATTTTATACCTTTATCTTAATGATTCAGTTTATAAAAAAGCACAGCCTTCTTATTATATCACTACTTATGTCGGTGAATGCTGTTTCCCAGGGAAGCTGGGAAAAACTTGACACACCGGTCAATGTATTCCTAAGAGCACTGGATTTCAGCGACAGCGTTACAGGCTGGGCCGTGGGTGATTCAGGCACCATAATCCATACGGGCAACGGAGGTTTGACCTGGGAAGTACAGGAAAGCCAGATTGACCACCAGATTGTGGATATATATTTCCTCGACGGCGAAAAAGGCTGGGCCATAGCACAGAATTATACTTCACAGCCCTACGGCACGATCATCCTGAAAACAGATGATGCCGGGGAAAACTGGGAAGAGGAAAATTATCCAGAAGAGAACATTTTCATGAACTGCATCCTGTTCCTCGATTCACTGAACGGATGGATGGGCGGCAGTCCGCATGCCATAGTAAACACCACCGACGGAGGCGAAACCTGGCAGCAAGCTACTGTGGATACCAGTACCCTGGCTTTCTTTCCGGTGCTCAGCATCCAATTCTGGGATGAGCAATACGGGTATGCCAGCGGCGGGGTTTTCGATATAGCCGGAGTAACATGGAGGACGTCAGACGGGGGAGCGAACTGGTATGCCATCGATGTTTCAGACGCACCGGCCGATGAGGTGCACGAACTGTATCTGTTCGACTCTATCAACGTGATAGGCATTGGCGGCGACCCCGACTTTGCCTTTGGCGCAGCAGTCATCCGGACCAATGATGGAGGAATGAACTGGGATTATGAGGAAATCGGCATCCAGGGAAACGGGTTCGACATCGATTTCAGGACTTCTGACCATGCATGGGCACCAATGGGGCCCCAGCGGGCTCTTATCTACAGCACCGATGCTGGCGACACCTGGACATTAATAGATTCCCCGGAAAATACAGAAATATACGAGATCGCTTTCCCTGATTCACTGCATGGATATGCTGCCGGAAGGAACGGGGCTTTTCTGAAGTACATCCCTCCCACCGGGGTCCCGGTTAATGAGCCTGGCGGGGAAGTTCCCTTATTCAGGCTTGAGCAGAATTATCCCAATCCCTTTCGGGGATTAACAATTATCGATTATCGACTATCAATTAAAGGGTCTGTTAAACTTGAGGTCTTTGATTCTCAGGGTATGTTGGTCCGTACTCTTGCAGAGGGGCCAAAGCAGCCGGGTGATTATGAAATTGTTTTTGACGGAATTGGCCTCCCTCCAGGCCTTTATTTCTATCAATTATCAGTACATTCTTCTGTTAATGGAGACATTAGCTCAGAAATGAGAAAAATGGTCCTCAAGCCATGAAAACATAGAACACGGATTAAGCGGATGTTCGCAGATTGTTCCGGCTATCGGAGGATGATCTTCTGTGAAGCAGCCCCCCTGGCGCTGTAAAGTCTCACCAAATAAACCCCTTTTGAAAGATCTTGCTGCGGAGTGAAAGAGATTTCATAGTAGCCGGGGCGCTTCCTTTCATTCACAAGCTCAGCCACAACATTTCCGAAGATATCATATACTTTCAACGACACCTCTCCCCCACTCCCAATGTGGTAATTGATCATCGTCTTCCCGGTGAAAGGATTCGGGTAACATGGAAGCAACCTGATCTCTCTTTCGCCGACCGCACTTTCGGGAAGGGAATTCAGGCTGCTGAAATCAACCGGCGAGGTCCACACCTGGTAATTTCCCGTTGAATTATCCATCCATACCGGCCACAGATGAGTTGAAGTGGAAGTAATATCAATATTGTCGCCCATATACCCCTGTCCGAGACCACCGATGGGTACCGGTTTGAAGTTGTGGTCGCTAACCTCATATTCGTTCCATGTTTCCCCCCCATCTGTCGACCTGGAAAGAAAAACTCCTGAAGAATCAGAGGTCGTGTTCCTGTCGTCGTAATAGATAATGTTCACGGCGCCGTAACGGTCAACATGTATCGAGGGAAAAAACTGGATCTTACCGTTATTGACCTCATCCTGGTTTACCCTTATGCCTTCCGACCATGTAATGCCCTTGTCTTCAGACCTGTATAATATGATATCGGGATCGTTTCCGGCGGGAAAAAGCTCTTTTTGCCCCGTCACAATATAAATATTCCCACTGTAAGGCCCTTCTGTGGTATCGACACCGATTCCCGGCAGGCCGTTTACACGTATATTTTCTTTTTCAGGGAGAATACCCGTTATTCCGTTCACTTCGAAAGCATTTTCCGTGACATTCCAGTCCTCCCCGCCATTTCCCGATGATGCAAAACCCACGAAGATCTCCCTGAACGGGGATACGCTCGTCACCCCTGCCCAGCATATGTAAACCTCTCCCCCGGGGCCCAGAATAACATCACCTCCTGCACTCCTGTTTACCGGATTGTTTACCGGAACCGGCTCCGACCAGCCCAGTGTAATATCATCCGTATAAGAGAACATGACAGGGAAAGGGTTTGCGAATTTCACCCAGGCCGCATAGGTACGGCCAATAAAATCGCTTTGTACATATGCATCCGATATGAGGGTGGCCCTTTCCAGGTCGTCTGTTGAAACCGCTGCCTGGGACGACCAGGTCAGTCCGTTATCGCTTGAATAATGAGAATACAGACCGGTAAACGGAGTCCTGCCCAGCCTGGTAAGTATCAGGTTGCCATCCTTATCAATGGCAATACCCGGATCGCCTCCGTGAAAACCAATGGGATCCCCTGTGCAGGTATCATTTCCCTGCCATGAAAATCCTGCATCTTCAGATATATAGATGCCCTCACTCACAAAAAAGGGAATAAAGGTCAGCGTATTGCAGGAAGCAAACAAAAGGTCGTCATCCAGAGGGCTCTTCACTATAAAAACTTCTGTTTGCGAGGTTTCAGAAGGGTAAAGCCTGTAGTTGGCCCCGGGTAAAAGAAACTGTCCACCTTCGGGCCTCACCTGTCCGGAAAGACTCTGCTGCAGAGAAATAAACACAACTAAAACCAGGACAATATTCTTTACCATTATATTTTACAATTTACATTTTACGGTTTACAATTTACAAAAGAGTTTTTCTTAACCCACCCCCCTTGCCCCCTCCCTACCAGTATGGAGAGGGGAATTACATTAACAACATGACTCTAAAACACATATCCCAAATTTACATTCACAAACCAGTTCCTGGGCGCTCCTGCCTCGTAAAAGCGCCTGTTGGCCGAATTGGTGTTGGTGAAACCTACATAGATCTCATCCAACAGGTTATTAATTCCACCGGAAACCAGGATGTTTAAGCCTCCGAACCTCATATCAACGCCAAGCACTGTGTTCACAAGACTGTAGGCATCAGTTTTGTCAGTGTTGGCATCATCAACCCATAAACCGCTAATACCATGGTAACTGACCTTTGCAAAACCGTTTATATTGTGATGCAGGGGGTAGCTATACGAGATCGCAGTGTAAAGATTATGTTCCGGGACACTTGGCACCACATTGCCCGAAAAATCTTTCTCTTCCTCGAGAACATTGCCTGTTGAGTCGATAAGGATGGTCTTTGCCGAATAGTTCCTGTAATTGAAATCTGAAAAAGTATAGGAAAAGATAAACCGGAGGTCCCTGACTATTTCCAGCTCCGTTCCGGCCTCGACCCCAAGTCTGTGCGTGCTCGCGGCATTCCTGAAGAAAACATCTCCGTAAACCTCATAAGGGACTATTTCATTATCTATGTAAAGATTGAAAAAGGTCAGCTCGAACAAGGCACTCTTCATAGTAACTTCCTCACGTCTGAGGATATTTCCTTTAATCCCTGCTTCAAAATTCAGTGATTCTTCGGCATTGAGCTCAGGATTATACAATGTGGCAGGGTCAATGCTGTCGAGCTCGTTCTTGGCAGGACTGTCGAAGCTCTTCCCAATGGAGGAGTAAATGGCCAGGTGTGGGGTAAGTTTATAATTCAGGGCCAGTTTGGGCGTGAATGCATTGAATGCCCTGTAACCCGTCAGGTACTGGGCTATTTCATTGGTCAGATCGTATATCACCCTGTCGTACCTTCCCGTTAGCAGAAGATTCATTTTATCAACCAGTATTTCAAAGTCGTTTGACAGATAAAAGCCAGTATTGCCAATCTTTTCATCCATTAACTGGTAGAGCTGGTCGCCTTTCTGTCCGCTGATGTTAACATAATATTCGGTACGTGCCGGCTGGAAGAGCAGGTCGCCGCCGAAGGAGAATTCGTTGGTCCTCTCCCCTATTTCGGATGTGTTTGTATACCTGGCCGATAAACCCAGGCCATAGCGGCTTATGATCCTGTACTCACGATTGGTCCTTTCAAAATACTTTATCGTGGCGTATGATGTGATTTCAAGCTCATTATTCAGCTTTTTTCCAAATTTCGTATTGAACCTGAGTCCAAGCCTTCCCTTTGTGGATATCCTTTTCTGGTCACGGTCTACCGATCGCTGGTCGGCCTGCCAGGGATCTTCTTCAAATTCTTCTTTTGTCAGGGATCCGGGCAGCTTGATAAGTCCGTCGACAAAATAGCCCAGTATTTTAAGGCTGGAATGTTCGGTTGGGGTTGTTTCCAGTACCATATTGAGGATATGCCAGTATTCACTATTGTGCTCGCGGTATCCGTCGTAATTATGGTAGCTGTATGTAGTAAGAAGACGGTAATTCTTTGTTTTCAAACCCGTTTTGAAACCATTCCGGTAGAGGCCGAAGGAGCCCACCTGGTTAAACTGGGTAACAAAGGAGCGCGGAAAATCAATTTCGTTGATGAAATTGACCACGCCACCCGGTGCATTTGTATAGAGTGAGGAGGAGTTCCCTTTGGCTATTTCTATCCTTCCTATTGAATTGAAATCTATGGCTTCAATCCTTGTCTGCCCGTCGGGCTCTGATTCGGGGATGTCATCCAGCAATATCCTTACCCCCCTGATGCCGGAGTTCGATTTACTTCCGAAGCCTCTTATTGAGATACGCACATCATGGTTTCCGTATCTTGATTGCATAAATATTCCGGGCACACCTGAGAGGACATCATCTATACCTATTTTGCTGTCGTGCCTGAAACTCATATTATTGATCCTTGTGACTGAATAGGGAATATCGATGATCTTCTTTGAAACCCGTGTGCCGGTGATGACTACTTCGTCGAGCTCGTATTCGAGTGAATCAATGGTATAGATATAGGTTGTATCAGGCGCCTTCTTTTCCTGTGAAAAGGTAGTTTGCAAGGAAAAGATCAGACAGGCAGCAATCAGCCCGGTCAGTAGCAGAGGGTACTTCATACAGATTCGAAATTAAACAAAATATTCATGGCAGCATGGCGGTATGCTGCCATGATCTAAGGGGCTAAATCGTAGTGGATGCCGGCACCCGGTCCTATAGGAATGCCAAGAGATATCCAGATAATAAGCATAATGGTCCAGGCAATGAAGAACACGATAGAGTAGGGGAGCATCGTTGCAATAATGGTACCGATGCCCGCATTTCGATCGTATTTCTGCACAAAGGCGATAATGAGCGCAAAAAAGCTCATCATTGGTGAGATTATGTTCGTTACACTGTCGCCGATCCTGTATACCACCTGTGAAAGTTCAGGAGAGTACCCCATAAGCATGAACATGGGTATGAAAATAGGGGCGAGGAGAGCCCATTTAGCCGAGGCACTGCCCATCAGCATGTTAAGGGAGGCGGCCAGGATAATGAAAAGGATCATCAGCGGGATCAGTCCCAGGCCGGATGCCGAAAGCCCTTCTGCACCTTTAATGGCAATGATAAGCCCCAGGTTCGACCACTTGAAATAGGCAACGAACTGGGCAGCAAAGAAAACCAGGACAATGTAGGTTGCCAGGGTTTTCATGTTATCGGCCATGCCTTTCATCACATCCGAATCATTCTTATATTTCTTTACAGCCACACCGTAAACGATACCGGCCGTACCGGCGAAAAGGAACAGCAATGCAACTATCCCCTTAATAACGGGTGATGTCAGCAATCCCCCATCCAGGCCCCTGAGCAAACCGTTCTCAGGTACCAGTCCGATGATAAGGATGGCTGTGATCAAAAGAGATACGATTGTCGCGTATCTCAATCCTGCTTTCTCTGCTTTTGAAAGGGGTTCTATCTTTTCCTGTGGCACATCCCCGTTGTACTCACCAAACCTTGGGGCAACAACTCGTTCGGTAACCCAGGTTCCGGCGCCTGCCACCATAAAGGTCGATATGACCATGAAGTAGTAGTTTGCCGTGGGGTTTACGGTGTATTCAGGGTCTATGATCCTTGCTGCCTCCTGAGAAAGCCCGGCAAGAAGGGGGTCGATGGTACCAAGCAGGAGATTGGCGCTAAAGCCACCGGAAACCCCTGCAAAAGCAGCAGCCATTCCTACAATGGGATGTCTGCCTATTGAGAGGAAAATTGTGCCGGCAAGTGGGATTAGAAGCACGTATCCTATATCGCTGGCAAGGTTAGAGATCACTCCCGATAGGACCAGGACAAAAGTGAGGAGCTTTTTAGGTGAGGAAAGGACCAGCAACCGAATGAGGGCGCTGATCAGGCCACTGCCTTCAGCTATGCCAATACCAAGCATTGCAACGAGGACGATTCCAAGTGGGGCAAAGTCGGTAAAGTTCTTGACCATGTCGAGCAGGATCCTGTGGATCCCTTCTTTATCGAGAAGGTTATTCACCTGAACCAGCTCGCCAGTGGCAGGGTTGGTGGCCTGGAAACCTAGAATGTGAGCAAACCAGGAAAAGAAAAGCGCCAGAAGTGCAAAGATGAGGAACAGCGTTGCCGGGTGGGGGAGGGCGTTTCCGGCTCTTTCAACCCCGTTCAATAATCTGTCGAAAAAGGATCTCTTTTTAGGCATTATTTTATTAAGTTTTTGTTTCCACTTTCTATTTTCAGTCATCAGCGGAGCGAAGCGATATCGGGATCGTCAGTCGTCAGCGGAGCGGAGCGACGTCCCGTATGAGCGAAGCGATATCGGGATCGTCAGTCAAGTCAGTCAAGTCAGTCAAGTCAGTCATCAGTTGCAAGGGGTTAAAAAAACCATGGTCAATATTTGTTACATCGATATTTTTGGCAAATATATAAGTATCTGATTATCTGACTAACAATTATCACTAACAAAGTAAGCGCGGATTTGTGCGATCAATGATTCTTTTTTGGAGTGGGTTTTACCGGAAGCCTTTCCAGTAAGCCAACAGGCGATGGTGATTGCTAAAAAACAGGAATATCTTGAATGCTTAACCACATTTCAGTAACTTAGGCAATTTAATCAGATATGAATAAACCGGAAATTATAGAAGTCACCCCTTCGAACATCGACAAGTATGGTGTAGGTTGTATCAGGAACAAAAAACATCCCGGAGTACAGGAAAAGATCAAATGGTATAAAGAACACTATCATACGGGATTGAGAATGTTACAGGTTTATGTTGATAATAAGCTATCAGGGTTTCTCGAATATGTTTCAGGGGGAAACTTATGGAGGCCTGTGATGGCTGAAGACTACCTTTTCATTCATTGTATCTGGGTCTACGAAAATAAGCTGCACGGGGAAGGTTTGGGAAGCCTGCTCATAAATAAATGCGTTGAGGCAGCCAGGGATTCGGGCCGCCTGGGTATAGCAACCATATCGAGCAGGGGTTCCTGGCTGGCCGATGAAAGGATCTTTCTTAAGAACGGTTTTGAAAAGATAGCCTCGAAAGAAAGGTTCGACCTGCTGGTTTATAAGCTCAAAAGAGGCAGGTTGCCCGAGTTCATCAAATGGGAGGAGCGGGCAGAAGATCATCCCGGGACAGCCCTGATCCTTTCCCATCAATGCCCCGCAAACGCCAGGGCAATGATTGATATTGAAAAAATTGCTGAAGAGGAAGGTATAGATCTGAAGATCAACATTTTGAAGGATAACTGCGAGGCACAGAGAGCGCCATCCGGCTTTGGAGTTTTTCAGCTTCTTCACAACGGCAAAGTACTTGAAGATCACTACATTAGTGGCACCAGGTTCCGTAATATTGCTAAGGATACTATCAACAGTTCATAAGTTCGGGAATGAGCACGGAAAAGATAAATTATTTTACGGAAGACATCTCATATCTTTACGAGGATAAAGATAAAACCCGGTCATGGGTCGAAAAAGTTGCAAAACAGGAGGGCTTTAAGACCGGCGATATAAACCTTGTTTTCTGCTCCGATTCATACTTGCATGATTTGAATGTCAAATTTCTCCATCACAACACATATACTGATATTATCACTTTCGACCTTTCGGATGATGAAGAGATGATCAGCGGAGATATTTTCATTTCGGTAGAACGTGCTCGTGAAAATTCCGGTAAATACAACGTATCCCATCTGCATGAGATCAGGCGGCTCATTGCTCACGGTATCCTTCATCTTGCCGGCTACGGTGATAAAACCGACCGGGAGAAAGCCCTTATGAGGCAAAAGGAGGATTATTACCTATCTTTGCACCCCTGAATGTTCCACGTGAAACATTAAGAAATTTTAATTGTTAAAGGCGTAGTGTTTAAAGAATACGACATAATAGTTGTAGGTGCCGGGCATTCCGGTTGCGAGGCAGCCGCAGCGGCGGCAAACCTTGGTTCGTCCACCTTGCTGGTTACCATGAACATGGCCAATATGGCGCAGATGTCGTGCAACCCTGCTATGGGAGGAATTGCAAAAGGACAGATCGTAAGGGAAATAGACGCACTTGGTGGTTATTCGGGCATTGTGACCGACAGGACGATGATCCAGTTCAGGATGCTTAACAAATCAAAAGGTCCTGCTATGTGGAGCCCAAGGGCGCAAAGCGACAGGATGCTTTTTTCGTCTGAATGGAGGAAAATGCTTGAAAATACCCCCAACCTAGATTTCTGGCAGGATATGGTAGTTGAGGTCATAACCAAAGATAAAAGGGTTACCGGGGTCCGTACTTCGATGGGACATGAAATCCCCTGCAAGGCAGTTATCCTTACCAATGGCACTTTTCTCAACGGGATCATCCATATTGGTCAAAAGCAGTTCGGCGGAGGCAGGATCGGGGAAAAAGCGTCACGCGGCCTCACTGAAAACATGAGAGAACTTGGTTTTGAATCAGACCGTATGAAAACCGGTACTCCGGTAAGGGTTGATGGCAGGACTATTGACTTTTCGAAACTGGAAGAACAAAAAGGGGATGAGAATCCTGGCAAGTTTTCATTTACAGATACGCCCCCTCTCAGTAAACAAAGAAGTTGCTGGATAGCTTACACTTCATCGGTGGTACATGATGTACTTAGGACCGGATTCAATGAATCGCCTATGTTTGCCGGCCGGATAGAAGGGATAGGTCCACGATATTGTCCTTCCATTGAAGACAAAATAGACCGTTTTTCGGATAAGGACAGCCATCAGCTTTTTGTCGAACCTGAGGGCTGGGACACTGTTGAATACTATGTAAACGGGTTCTCCTCATCTCTCCCTGATTATGTACAGTTCAATGCATTAAGAAAGATACCAGGGTTCGAAAACGCCAAAATATTCAGGCCCGGATATGCCATAGAATATGACTATTTCCCTCCTGTACAATTAAAGCCTACACTGGAAACAAAACTTGTTGAAAACCTCTACTTTGCCGGACAGATCAACGGTACTACCGGTTACGAAGAAGCCGGGGCACAGGGAATAATGGCAGGAATTAATACCCACCTGAAACTCCGCGAAGAATCACCCTTCATTCTCGGCCGTTCAGATGCATATATTGGAGTTCTTATTGATGACCTTATCACTAAGGGTGTAGACGAACCTTACAGAATGTTTACTTCCAGGGCCGAATACCGTATTTTGTTACGCCAGGGGAATGCAGACATGAGGCTCACCCCGGTTTCCCACAAACTGGGCCTTGTATCAGATTCCCGATATTCTATAGTGAGAAAAAAATCAGAGGTTATAGAACAATCGGTAAAATTCCTTAAGAAGGAGAGTATTACACCCGATGCCGCTAACAATTTATTAGGATCGGTTGGCACATCGCCCTTGAAACAGAGTGTTAAAATTGCCTCGTTACTTCTCAGGCCTCAAATATCCATTAATCATATAATGGATCTTTCACCGGGATTCAGAAACCTGATAAATTCACTGGGATTTTCTACACAGGAGATACTTGAAGAAACCGAGATCCGGATCAAATATGAAAGTTACATCAATAAGGAGCGTGAACTTGCCGACAAACTCGAACGGCTTGATGAAATAAAGCTTGTTGATAACCTTGATTACAGTCTCTTCACCTCTATCTCTTACGAAGCAAGGGAAAAGCTTTCTCGTATCCGTCCCCGCACTTTGGGGCAGGCATCCCGAATAAGCGGGGTTTCCCCGGCCGACATATCAGTACTCCTTGTTCATCTTGGACGTTAATGTTCCACGTGGAACACTGATAAATCAATTTTTTTATTCGGTTTTGTGATAAGAGGCCCTATTTTTGTTCCTTTAAATATTTTATACCTTTAATTTCAAATTCAATTAAATGGAATCCGGGCCGGAAATATCATTCACGCAACGATTTCGGAATTACCTCTTCGCTTCAATAGTGCTATTGATATTGTTGATCCTTGGCTCGATAATCTATTCATGGTATTTAGGCAATGATAGCCTTAAAGCACGGAAATTCACATCCCTCTTTCATGAACGGGAGATATTAGCTGAATCTCTGCTCAATAAAATGAAAGAAAGCTCAGAAGGTGAAAAAATTCGTTGTATTACCGATGAAGACCTGGGGGCCTATACAGAACAGGGCATTTTTTTCTATTGCCTTGCAAATGATTCACTCGAGTACTGGTCATCCAATTATGTGCCGATAGATGTAGAAACTATTTATGAGGCGGAGAATAACTCCACAATCTTTCTTGAAAACGGATTTTACTTCATAAAAAAAGAAGAGGCCGGGGCCAGGATCACTTTTTCACTTATAGGGATATACCACACTTACCGGTATCAGAATGAATACCTTCAGCGTACTTTTTTCAACGAATTCCCTTATATTGAAAATGTAGAATTTATCAATGACAGGGGAGACCATAACGTTACCTCCCTTAATGGTAATTTAGTAGGCTCACTTGTTTTTGAAGATGCAAGGCAGGCAGGTGGATGGCCGCTCTTCCTGATCTTCATCTTATTTATTGCATTTATCCTGTTTCTTGAGAAATCGATCTTCCATGCCTACGAATCTTTCAATTTCCTTCAAAAAAGAAAAGTACTTCTATACTTTTTTTTCCTGATAGATCTGGTAATATTGCGTCTCCTTATCTACCTTATAGAAATTCCGGGAATACTCTTTAATTCAAGCTTATTTGATCCTTATGGATTCTCTTCTTCATTGATGAACCCTTCCATCGGCGATGCCATTATTAACATTTTTATGGTCCTGATGGCATCATATCTCTTTTTCAAAAAATTTCCTGAAAAGTATAACATAAACAAAGAACTCTACAAAATTAGTTGTGCCGTTGTATCCTTCCTCGTGATCTTTATCCTTTTCAGGTCACTAATCTCATTTGTGCACAGCCTGGTACTCAACTCCAGTTTTTCTTTTAATCTTCAGGCAATATATTCTCTTGATTCTCAGAGCCTTCTGGGTATTATCCTTATTTCAACAGCTACTTTGTCCTTCGTGTTTGCTTCTCTCAAGCTCATGTCAATTATACACCGTTTATATTTGTCCGGAAAGACATTTCTGCTCTTTGTCCTTTTTATCTCAGTACCATTCTCATTGATCGATATTTTCATTTTCGATCAGTTGTTTTCACCCTATATCCTGCTATTTATATATTTTGTTTCTTATATATATTTCAATTCACCTGGAAGAACAACACCCAGTTTCGGGTCAGCGATCTATCTTATCCTTTTATTTGCTTTTATGATGAACCTTGTTCTGAACAGGGATAATTCCATCAAAGAAAAACAATACAGGAGCCTTATTCTTTCGGAACTTTCTGCCGACAGGGATCCCTGGCTGGAGTTTGAATTTACAAGTATAACCGAGGGCCTTACATCAGATAAGAAATTGCTGGAAATTATTAAAGAGCAACAATCGGAGCGCTCACCGGATATTTCTCCTGAAGAATATATTATGACAGAATACCTGGATCAGTTCGAAAAAAAATACCGGCTACAGATAACAATATGCAATAATAACGAAGTGCTTGAGATACAGCCTCAGGATTATATAATCAATTGTTTCCAGTACTTTGATACGCTTACTGAAAAAATTGGGGAAAAAACACTTTGCGACGGCCTGTTCTTTCTTGAGGACGAAACTGAAAGCCATAATTACCTCGGG
>CAZXWD010000035.1:18859-26829 GCA_964644135.1 uncultured Bacteroidales bacterium
TAACGACTACAGCCACCTGATAAAAAAGATCGATGAAGGTAACTATCTGGTAGTAAGCAGACAGAAACCAGACCTCCTTCAGAATACGGCTCCTTTTTCATTCCTTTTCCTGGTATTTGTTATCTACTTGCTCTTGTTTACAGTTTTTGCCCTTATTCCCGGAAGATTCAGAAATATCAGGTTCAATTTCCGCGACAGGCTGCAGATTGCTGTTATCATTGTGATCCTGTTGTCCTTTGTTATAATTGGCATTGTTTCGAGGACCTACATTGTAAAGCTCAATGAACAAAAGAACAACGAGGTACTGCAGGAGAAAACATTGTCAGTGCTTATTGAAATTGAACACAAACTGGGTTCTTACAACAATATTTATGATCCGGGTACAGATTATATAGCAGACCTTCTCTATAAATTTTCCCTGGTATTCTTTTCGGATATAAATCTCTATGATACAAATGGTTACCTGGTGGTATCCTCTCGCCCCGAGATCTTTGAAGCGGGTCTTATTTCACGTAAAATAAACCGTCTTGCCTATAACAAACTGCACCGCGACGGATTACTGGAATTCATTCATACAGAGCATATTGGAAAGCAAAAATATCTCTCATCCTATATGCCTTTCAGAAATAATAATGATGAAGCAATTGCCTACCTGAATCTGCCCTATTTCGCAAAGCAGAAAGACCTGCAGAAAGAGATCTCCAGCTTTCTCATTGCGTATGTCAATATTTATATCCTTACAGTGATCTTTGCCATAATAACCACACTTATAGTGGCGAAATACGTCACTCGCCCCCTCGAATTCATACGGAACAAAATGCGTACCATCAAACTGGGCGATCCCGATGCGAAAATAACCTGGAAGCATGAGGATGAAATTGGCAGTCTTGTATCAGAATATAACAGGATGCTGGACGTAATAGCTGAAAGTGCTGAAAAACTGGCACGTTCGGAAAGGGAAACAGCCTGGAGGGAAATGGCACAGCAGGTGGCACATGAGATAAAAAATCCGCTTACCCCGATGAAGCTGAACGTCCAGTACCTTAAAAAATCGTGGGATGAAAAAACGCCGGGCTGGGAAGAAAAATTCGAAAAGTTCAGCAGTAACATGATCGAACAGATCGACAGCCTTTCAGAAATTGCAAGCGCCTTTTCTGATTTCGCTAAAATGCCCGGTTCCAACCCCGGAAAAGTGGACCTTGACAGCATTGCCAACCAGGCAATCGATCTTTTTGAAGATACACCCGGCCTCACAATTACCTTCCGGCATGAAGGCAGTCCGCCCTTTTATGTAAAAGCCGACCGGAAACAAATCCTCAGGATGTTCAATAATCTGATCAGGAATTCAATACAGGCTGTTGCCAATATAAAGGACGGCCGCGTTGATGTGAGGCTATATACTGAAGAGGATCACCACATAGTCGAGATCTCTGACAATGGTATTGGCATTACCGAAGATCAGGCCCAAAAAATATTCAGGCCAAATTTCACCACGAAGACAGGCGGAATGGGCCTTGGCCTGGCCATTGTATACAATATAGTGAAAAATTCGGGTGGTGAAATAACCTTCAGTTCGAAACCCGGGGCAGGGACATCCTTCTTTGTGAGATTACCAGTAAATAGCGAGTGATAGAAATACAGGATCAGGCCATGAGTTCTGTAAGCTTATGGTAATCATCTTTCGTCAGCTTGATATGATTACCGGTAACACCATTGCTTACCATCAGATCGAAGATTTCCTTTTCTTTATTCTCTATTCCTATGTCCCTGAGCCTGATGGGAGATTCAACCGAGGCGAAAAAGTTCTCAAGCTCAAATATAGTGTCATCAACACTGTTTGTATCAAAGACATTCCTGCCAAGCTCTTCGATCCTGTCTTTCAACCGGGCGCTGTTCAATTTGAGCCAGGCAGGAAAAGCAATTGACAATGTTGCCCCATGAGGAGTGTCATACAGGACTGATAATACATGCCCGATGGCATGAACACCCCAGTCGCCGTTTTTACGGCCGTAGGCTGTTAGATTATTCAGGGCCATTGTAGCAGCATACATTATCTTTTCCCTGAGTGCGTAATTTTCCAGGTCATCCAGAAGGAGCTCCCCGTATTTCCTGGCCTCATTGATGATAGAGAAAACGAACCTGTCGGAAAGCGTTGCCTCGCCCTCTCCGAAGTAAGCCTCCAGGCAATGTGCCACAAGGTCCACTATTCCATATCCAGTGTAATCCTTCGGCACTGAGATGGTGTACTGCGGATCAAGGAAAGATTCTACCGGATAGGTGTAATCACTTCCGTAACCGTTCTTCTCTTTGGTTTCATTGTTCTGCACAACCGCAAAGCGGTTCATTTCTGTACCTGTAGCCGCCAGTGTAAGTACAGCGTACAAAGGGATTGATCTTTCAGGCTTTTTCTCTCCGTTCATAAACAGCCAGGCATCATGACCGGCAGGTATGGCAATTGAGATGATCTTCGCGGAATCAATTACACTTCCTCCCCCAACGGCCACTATGGCATCCACATTTTCTTTACGTCCCAGCTCCGCAGCTTCGTTAACATCCACTACCCATGGATTAGGTTTTATTCCGCTGAACTCAATGACTTCCACACCGGCTTTTGCCAACTGGCCGGTCACATCTTCATATATCCCGTTCTTCTTAATTGATCCACCCCCGTAAACGAGCATAACACGTTTACAGCTATTTTTCAGTGAATCACTGAGTTTCTCAATTACATTTCTGCCAAAATGCAACTTTACCGGATTATAGATCTCAAAATTTTCCATAACATTTACTTTTCTGACATTATACCATTGCCGATGCAAATCTCCATTTCTCTATCGTAAACTGCAAGGAATTGCCCTGGGGCTATCCCTGCAACAGGTTCTGCCGGCCTAACACTTACCTTTCCGTTCTCCCTCTTTAGTATCCCTTCATTGAATTCGGGCTGATGCCTTACCTTGAAAGTGATCTTCGAATCGCTGATATACTTTTCCCTGTCGTTTTCATTAATGAACAAAAAATCGTCGGTTTTGATCAAAGTGCTGTACTGGGATTCGGGATCATATCCGTTCGATACATAAATTATATTGTTTTCCGGGTCTTTTTTTACTACAAACCAGGGCCCCCGGCTCAATCCAAGTCCACGGCGCTGCCCGATGGTATGGAACCAGTATCCTTTATGTTTCCCAAGTTTTTTGCCTGTTTCCAGTTCCACGATATCCCCTTCCCGTTCACCGGTATATTTCCTGATGAATTCATTGTAATTGATCTTTCCCAGGAAGCAGATCCCCTGGCTGTCGGGACGGCTGGCAGATGGCAATTGCAGCTTTTCAGCCTTTCTTCTCACATCATCCTTTCCCATATCACCTATCGGGAACATGGCCTTCGACAGTTGGTGGTAGGTTATCCTTGAAAGAAAATAAGTCTGGTCTTTCCACCGGTCATAGGCAGTACGCAGGTGAAATCCCTCTTCATCATGCAACACCCTGGCATAGTGCCCTGTAGCTATCTTATCAAAGTCTTTGCCGTATTTTTCCTCGAAGCTTCCGAACTTGATCAGCAGGTTGCACATTACATCCGGGTTAGGGGTGAGGCCTCTTTTTACCGAATCGATAGTGTATGCCACAACAGTGTCCCAGTATTCTTTGTGCAGTGAAACCACATCGAATTTGCAGTTATATTTCCTTGCAATATAGGTGGTTATCTCAATATCTTCCTCTGAGGGGCAATCCATAAAGCCCGGCTCATCTTCCATCGAGATCTGGATATAAAAGATATGTGGATCATAGCCCTGGTCAATAAGGACAGGTACCATAACGGAACTGTCAACACCTCCTGAAACAAGGGCTGCGATATTCATAATATTACAAAGGTAGGGAATTGTCGATTTTCGTCAATCGACCATCATCAAATCAACCCTTTTTGGTGTTTTTCGCCGATAACCTTCAGCATGTCCCTGGTCATTTCCTCAAGGCCGAATTTCGGGTCCCAGCCCCACTCTTCGCGGGCACAGGTATCGTCCATTTTATTGGGCCATGACTCGGCTATGCCCTGTTTTGTCGGGTCAACATCATATTCCATTTTAAAGTCAGGGATATGCTTTTTGATCTCATTGAATATGATCTCCGGGTCGAAGCTCATAGCTGTGATGTTAAAGGCATTCCGGTGCTTCAGTTTTGAAGGGTCTGCTTCCATTATGTCGATGGCGGCATCAAGGGCATCGGGCATGTACATCATGTCGAGGAAGGTTCCCTTTTTGAGAGGACAAACAAAATGCTTTTCCTTTATTGCCGCATAATAGATCTCAACGGCATAATCAGTGGTCCCGCCACCCGGAAGAGTAAGGTTAGAAATGATCCCCGGGTAACGCAGGCCCCTGGTATCAACACCAAACCTTTTGTGGTAATAGTCGCTTATCAGTTCGCCGGTGACTTTGGTAACCCCGTACATTGTTCCGGGGCGCTGAATGGTATCCTGAGGGGTATTGTCGAGAGGAGTAGAAGAGCCGAAAGCTCCGATCGAGCTCGGAAAGAAGACTGCACATTTATGCTCCCTGGCGATCTCAAGAATGTTATAAACACCATTCACTCCAACATTCCAGGCAGCCTGTGGCCTTTCTTCGGCAACGGCCGACAACAGGGCGGCCATGTTATATATAGTATCTATCTTGTATTTTTTAACTAATTCAACGACCCTTTCAGGATCGGTGGCATCGACCCTTTCCAGTGGGCCTGAATTTGCCAGTTCCTCACTTGGTTCCGTTTTCCTGTATCCAGCTACTACATTGCTGCTTCCGTAAATGTCGCGAAGCCTCATTGTAAGCTCCGATCCAATTTGTCCTACCGATCCGATTACCAGAATATTCTTCATTTGATAAACTTTTTTATTGTTAAGAAATTAACAGTTTGGGGCAAAAATAGCAAAATATGTAATATCTGATATGTTTTTCGAGACCGGAAAAGGGGTTCATTCTTTTGCAGCGTCTATATGATCAATTAATAATCAGACTTTATCTATTTAATGGTTCTATCCATTGATATTGTTGATTTTATACATATCTTTGCCTTCCATTGTGAAATATTTAACATTTGTATTAACCCATAAACTTCTTAAAAGATGTACGGCAAGATCAAAGATTTTCTCCAGGAAGAACTGAAAAATATTAAAGAGGCAGGGCTCTATAAGAAAGAAAGAATAATTTCTTCACCTCAGGAAGCGGTAATCAAGCTCGATACCGGCCAGGAGGTGCTTAATTTTTGTGCCAACAATTACCTTGGCCTTTCAAACCATCCCAACCTCGTAAAAGCAGCTAAAGACACATTAGACAGCCATGGTTTCGGCATGTCATCCGTACGGTTCATTTGCGGAACGCAGGACATTCACAGGATCCTTGAAAGAAAAATCGCTGAATTTCACGGAACTGACGATACAATACTTTATGCGGCCTGCTTTGATGCCAACGGAGGTGTTTTTGAACCTCTGTTAACCAAGGAAGATGCCATCATTTCAGATTCGCTCAACCACGCCTCCATTATCGACGGTGTCCGCCTTTGCAAGGCCCAGAGGTTCCGCTATGAAAATGCCAACATGGAAGACCTTGAAGAAAAGCTTAAAGAGGCTTCCAAAACTGCCAGGTTCAAGATCATCGTCACCGACGGTGTTTTCTCCATGGACGGGAACGTTGCCCCAATGGACAAGATCAACGAACTGGCTAAAAAATATGATGCCCTTACCATGGTGGATGAATGTCATTCAGCAGGTGTTGTTGGTAAAACCGGCCGGGGCGTCACTGAGCTATTCGACATAAGGGGAGAGATTGACATCATCACAGGAACCCTTGGAAAAGCATTCGGAGGGGGTATCGGTGGGTTCACTACAGGTCGCCAGGAGATCATCGACATGCTCAGGCAACGGTCAAGGCCTTACCTGTTCTCCAATTCACTTATCCCTGCCGCAGTGGGTGCAAGTATCAAGATGTTCGACATGATGTCGGAAACCAACGAGCTTCAGGATAAATTGCACTGGAACACCGATTATTTCATCGGAAAGATGCAGGAGGCAGGTTTCGATATCAAGCCCACAGCATCAGCTATTTGTGCTGTGATGCTCTATGATGCGAAACTATCACAGGTGATGGCTGAAAAGCTACTTGAAGAAGACATCTACGTAATTGGTTTCTATTATCCTGTTGTGCCTAAAGGCCAGGCCAGGATCAGGGTCCAGCTTTCAGCAGCCCATGACAAAGAGCATCTCGACAAGTGTATCAATGCCTTCGTAAAAGTGGGCAAAGAGCTTGAAGTGATCAAATAATATTATTCTCGGATAAACAGATCAAAAAGGCTGGCCCCAAAAAAGGCCGGCCTTTTTTTCGTTTACAGGCCCCTGAACAGGACAAAGAATAGAATACATAACTGATTTTCTTAATTTTGCAGATATGGAAAAAGAGCTGTTGATCTTTAATTCACTGGGCAGGCGTAAAGAAAAGTTTGAGCCTGTGGACCCGCCTTTTGTAGGTATGTATGTCTGCGGCCCTACGGTATATGGTGATGCCCATCTTGGGCATGCGAGGCCTGCCATCACCTTCGACCTTGTTTTTCGTCTCCTTAAACACCTGGGTTATAAAGTACGTTATGTAAGGAATATAACTGATGTAGGCCATCTTGAAGGAGATGCTGATGAAGGTGCCGACAAGATCGGCAAAAAGGCCCGTCTCGACAAGCTTGAGCCCATGGAGGTCGTCCAGAAGTACACAAACAGCTACCACGACAACATGGACCAGCTCAACCTTCTCAGGCCGAGCATCGAACCTCACGCATCGGGGCATATAATCGAGCAGATTGAAATGATCAAAAAGATCATGGAATCAGGATATGCTTATGAAGTGGAAGGCTCTGTCTATTTCGACATAGAAAAATATAACAAGGACTTCAAATACGGCATCCTTTCAGGAAGGAACACAGAAGAGCTCATATCATACACACGTGAACTTGAAGGGCAGGAGCACAAAAAGAACAGCATCGACTTTGCTCTATGGAAAAAAGCAACACCGGAACACCTTATGCGCTGGTCTTCGCCCTGGAGCGTAGGCTACCCCGGCTGGCACCTTGAATGTTCTACCATGGGATCCAAATATCTCGGAGATTTCTTTGATATTCATGGCGGCGGAATGGACCTGCTTTTCCCGCATCATGAGTCTGAAATAGCACAATCGCAGGCAGCCAATAAGAAAATGCCTGTAAAGTACTGGATGCACAACAACATGATCACTATCAACGGTCAGAAGATGGGGAAATCGCTGGGTAATGCCATATCCCTCAATCAATTCTTCTCAGGTGATCACGAATTGCTCGACAAGGCTTACAGCCCTATGACCATTCGCTTTTTCATCCTTCAGGCACATTACAGGAGCACGCTAGATTTTTCCAATGAGGCGTTGCAAGCATCAGAAAAAGGCTACAAAAAGCTCATGGATGCCGTTGAAAGGCTCAATAAACTTGAGCCTTCAGAAACATCATCTGTAAATATCAATAAGCTCGAAGAGGAATGCCTCACTGCCATGCTTGATGATTTTAACAGTCCGGTTGCAATTGCTCACCTTTTTGAAGGAGTGAGGCTGATCAATTCCATAAAAAGCGGGGATGAAACCATTTCGGCTGAAGATCTTGAACACCTGAAAAAATTGTTCAGCACATACGTAAAGGATATTTTGGGCCTTATGTCTGAAAGTGAGGGGCCGGGAGAGAAGCAAGAGGTAGTAGGCAAGCTGATGGGCACGATCCTCAAGATAAGGCAGGATGCAAGAGCGAGAAAAGACTTTCAGACTTCAGACGCGATACGCGATGAGCTCCAGAAGATCAACATCCTGATCAAGGATACGCGGGATGGAACTGATTGGAAAATAGATGATTAGTAAAATATAGGAAGACATCTGGAAGACATCTGGAAGACATCTGGAAGACATCTGGAAGACATCT
>CAZXWD010000036.1:0-26783 GCA_964644135.1 uncultured Bacteroidales bacterium
TCAATATCCGACTTGTAATTGTAACTGCCGTAAATAGAGCTTAGATAGATCACCCCGTTCTTACCTTCACACTCAACATTAAGTTTTATGCCCGGCTCATTGTCGACCGGATGACCGGGATCCATCAGTGAATGCCCGCATTTAGGGCATTTCAGCTTAAGGGATAGGAATTCGTACATATACCTTGATTCTTAATGAATATGATTTATACAATATTAAGAAAAATAGGTGTATGAAAGGATTGCACCACAACTTTGAATTGAAATATTCAATTCATATTTAATTGATTATCAGCCCTTAATTAGAAGCCCATAGCAAACGGGAAGGGTTAATTTATAGTGGGTTTAAATAGAGTTGTCCCAGGTTATCACTGAAATCCTCTTTTTGCCATCCATCAGCACTTCCACAGGCTTTTCAAAACGCACATGCTTGAAATATTTAGTCTTTCTGATCAATTCCTGCTTACTGAGAACATCATATTTAATGTAACTCTTGTTCAACTCAGGTTGCACGGTTAAATAGCCCACGTTCATGGAAACCACGTTATGGAAGAAATGGGAGCCTGAAGAGGCATCAAGGGGGAAATCTTCCAGGCTTGTCTCAATGATCACCCCGGCGCATGATATCTGAGGCCAGTTGACCGGAATACCGATAAACTTATCCCGGGTACCCCAGCGGCCAGGTCCGATGAGAATGTATTTCCCACCTTCTTCAATGAACTTTTCGTTCAGTTTTTCAATCTCCTGGGCCATAGTCACTGTGTCTGCCTTGTTGAATTTTTCCCGGTCAACATAAATAACATCCCTGATATCCTGAATGCTGCCGTTACCCATACCCTTTTCGGTATACAACCATATTTTTTCTTTCGGGATCTTATCTACAACGACATTGAAATCGAGCGCACTTCCAATAAGCGGCTTTATCTGTAGGAGATAAAATGTAGCACGGTTCCTTGAATCTTTTTTCAGATCTACCGCGAACTCAATCTCAACCGGCGAACCCATTGCCTCTTTAACAACATCCATCACCACTTCAATAGTTTTTGCGAGAGGAATATAATTGTATTTAAGGATGTTTGCAAAATTTATGATCCTGGGGCCGGGCTTGTCAATCCCGGGATTTATAGTGAAATTCTCGGGATCGTATACAGATGCCAGGTGATTTATCGTTCCCTGCATTTCAGCATCATCAAGGTCGAGCCTGGCAAGTCCTGCGGTGTCACCTTCAAGCAGGTTCATCTCCTTTTTATTAAGGTCGACTGCAAAGAATTCAACCTGGGAGTTCTTGTATTGATCTTTAGGGGAATTAATATCTATATCAGGATATTTAGGGGCAAAACGGTAGGCTTTCTCGCCTTCAACAACATATTTGCCCAGGCCAAGGGCAGCTATAACAAAACCCTCTTCGGGTTTCATGTGGGAAAAAGGGTAATAGTTATACGATTGGGCAACACCGCTGATATGCGGGTAAAAATAATGATCGAACTGGTTTCCCACCACCTCCTGTATCACGACTGCCATCTTTTCCTCGTCCATCTTATAATTGACAGCCTGTATATATCCCCTGGCAACAGGTGAATATGTGGAAGCATAAACCAGCTTGATGGCATCGAGAGCCTGCTTTACCCTGACCTTAAGGCTTGGGTGACTGTTTGGCAGGAGGTACGTTTCAAAGATGCCGGCAAAGGGTTGCATCAGGGAATCTTCAAATAGCCCTGACGATCTGATGGCGATGGGCTTTTTGATCCGTGAGAGTATTGCTCTGAGCTTCTTCGAAAGTGAATCGGTCAGTTTGGAATCCAGGAACAGTTGCTTTATTTCCTGGTAGTCAACTAACTCCTTTACTTTGTCGTGCAGATGGTTCCTGTCGAGGAAAAACTCGAACTCCTCTGTGCCGATCACATAGGTTTTCGGTGCGCTGACATTGATTGTAGGGATGTGCAGTGAAAAATCATAGTTATAGATCAGGGTATTTATAAAAGCCAGACCTCTGCCTTTACCGCCCAGTGACCCTTCGGCAAGACTGATCACATTGCTTTCATCCAATATTGCGCTTTCCTCAAAAGGAATGATCTTGCCTTTGTTCTGTTCATTCCTGAACTCCTGAATAACCCTGATCAGATATTCTCTTATCGCCTGCGGGTTTTCAAAATCCGTTACTTTATGAGGATTGAGGATCTTCGCGGCCTGAATTTCACCCCTGGCCATCAGCCAGAGAGAGAAGTGGTCTTTCTTTGCATGGTAAAGCAGCGAGTCGTCCGGAATGGACTGAAGATAGTCCTCAAACTCTTTCAATGATTTTGCCTCGGCAATTTTCCGGCCCATCTCGTTGCGGTAAATGAAATTACCAAAGCCCAGATAGTGTGTGATAAAGCTCTTGAAGTCCTGTACCAGGGTATCCGAATTTTTATTAATAAATGTACATTTCAGCTCATAAGCCATCTCGGCATTCTTTTCATCTGAAGACTGGATTATGGTGGGCAGGTCTTTCATCTTTTCCCTGGCATAACTGGCGAGGTCAAACCCGGCCCTGTGGTCATGTTCCCCTCCCCTGTCGAACCTGACATCAGTTATAAGACAAAGCAGGAAGTCCTTATACCTGTCAATTATTGCTTTGGCATCTTCGAATGATGAAGCCATCAGTAATTTCGGCCTTGCCCTCAGCCTGAGCACCCGGTAAAGTTCATCTGTACTCACATCATCGATAATGCGCCGGGTCTGGTCCATGACAATATTATAGAGCATAGGAAGGTACCTTGAATAATACTTGGCCGAATCCTCAACCAGGAGGATGACCCTTACAAGCCCGACCTCTGTATCGTTCTCAACATTTATTGTATCCTCCACGTGTTTGATCATGGCGAAGAACACAGATGATTCACCGTTCCAGATGAATACCTTATCAATATGGTTCAGGGCGTTTTTATTCCTTCTCACGGCTGCCAGATCGGCGTTGTTATTGAGCAGGAGAAAAACAGGTATGTAAGGATATTCTCTTTTAATACTGCAACTTAAGCCGATCGGTGTTCTTTTGTCGGCGCCCATCATAAGTATCACAAGGTCGAAGTGCCTTGTGCTCAGTAAGTCCATGGCCTCTTCGATGGTGGAAACGCCCGTGATCCTGGGGACCGAAGTGAGATTCAACTGGTGATATTCACCCAGCACATGCTCTGAGAACCTTCCTTCTTTTTCAATACTGTATGCGTCGTAGAGATTGGCAACAAGGAGTATTTCTTTCACCTTGAAGGGCATCAGATCGTGGTAGATGTCCCGGTCCATGTTGCTCTTATTGAGGAACCTCTGGAGCAACCGCCGGCTCACTCCTTTCTGGCCGGCAGTTTCTTTTCCCTTTATTTCAGCATCAGTCCTCTTATCCCAGAGTACAGATTTGGCAGCAATACTGTTCAGGTACCCTGTAATGATAGTAGAGAGGTTGTCGATAAGGTGACGTTCCTCCTTCAGGAAAGGACCTTCATCTCTTTCAGGGAACTTTTTGGTGTAATAGACCTCTACATAGCCAACTTTATTATTGATGGTGATGAATTTCTGCCTTTGTACCCACTCTGTCTGTCTGAATTCCAGTGTAGTATATTCTTTCCCTTCATAAATGATCCTTGCAACGGTAAAAGCCGGATATTGCCAGGCGGGTGGCAGGATCATGACTACCTGCTTCAGTGTTTCTTCTATCCCTTTACCTTCCTTAACTATCTGGGTGGCCCTGTTAATAGCGGCAAGTTCCTTGAGTCTTTCTATGTTTTCAGCTTTTAGTTGCTGATAGCTTGAGCCGTTATTTTTGTTTTCTTTCATGAAAATTATTTGTACATCAAAGTTAGCAAGAAAAAAGGACCGGATCATGAATTTATGAATTGTCATGCGGAAAATGGATGCTCAAGGCCCGGCGCCAATCCCCTTAACTTAAATCTCTTCTAAATAAGGATTTAACTTTCAAATTTTTGTTAATTTATTAACAGATAATTTCAATTTTATCTAATATTGCCTGCGAAAATTATCAGCTGTTAATCTAAATACATAAAAGTTATGGCAAACAACGCTTATGAGCAACTGGTGAACGATTTCATGGCCAAGATCGTAGCCAAGAATCCCTCAGAACCGGAATTCCACCAGGCTGTAGAAGAAGTAGCAGAATCTCTTATCCCTTTCATCGAAGAAAACCCCAAATACAAGGCTGCAAAGATCCTTGAAAGGATCGCAGAGCCTGAAAGGGTCATTCTTTTCCGTGTACCATGGGTAGACGATAAGGGAGAAGTTCAGGTCAATAAAGGTTACAGGATCGAAATGAACAGCGCCATTGGCCCTTACAAGGGCGGCCTTAGGTTCCACCCTACTGTAACACTTGGCATGCTTAAATTCCTTGCTTTCGAGCAGGTTTTCAAAAACAGCCTGACAACCCTGCCAATGGGCGGTGGTAAAGGTGGTTCGGATTTCGACCCCAAAGGAAAATCTGATAACGAAGTTATGAGTTTCTGCCAGAGCTTCATGAGTGAATTGTTCCGCCACGTAGGCCCTAACACCGACGTACCCGCCGGTGACATTGGCGTTGGTGGTCGCGAGATCGGCTTTCTTTTCGGCCAGTACAAAAGGCTGCGTAACGAATTTACAGGTGTTCTAACAGGTAAGGCAATAGAATGGGGCGGCAGCCTTATCCGTCCTGAAGCCACCGGTTACGGAGAAGTATACTTTGCTGAAGAAATGCTTAAAGTAAAGGGCGACAGTCTTAAGGGCAAGACCTGTACTGTTTCGGGATCAGGGAATGTTGCACAGTTTGCAACTGAAAAAGCTACAGAGCTAGGAGCCAAGGTTGTAACTCTTTCCGACTCAAGCGGCACAATTTACGATCCGGACGGAATTGACAAGGAAAAGCTTGCATACGTCATGCACCTGAAAAACGTTAAACGCGGACGTATAAAGGAATATGCAGAAAAATACGGTGTTGAGTACTTTGAAGGAAAGCGCCCGTGGTTTGTAAAATGTGATATTGCCTTCCCTTCAGCCACCCAGAACGAAATAAGCGAAGAAGATGCAAAAACACTTGTTGAAAACGGCTGCTTCGTAGTTTCAGAAGGTGCTAATATGCCTTCAACACCTGAAGCCATTGAAGTGTATCAAAATGCCGGCATCCTTTACGGTCCGGGTAAAGCTGCAAATGCGGGTGGCGTTGCAACTTCAGGACTTGAAATGAGCCAGAACTCACTTCGCCTGTCGTGGACCAGGGAAGAGGTTGACGGACGCCTGCACCAGATCATGAAAGACATCCACCAGGCTTGCGTAAAGTTTGGTAAGAAAGACGATGGAACGATTGATTACGTTAAGGGTGCCAACATTGCAGGTTTCGTGAAAGTTGCCGATGCAATGCTTGCTCAGGGTGTAGTTTAAGCTAGACTGCTTTGTTCAGATATGAGCCCCGGCAATATGTCGGGGCTTTTTTTATTTCAATTGCCCTTATTGTCAAATTGCCCTTATTGTCAAATTGCCCTTATTGTCAAATTGTTTTTTTGGTGCGGGGTGCTGGGTGTTAAGTTTAAAGTTGTAAAATCCTACTCCTAATCCTAATCTTATTCCTACTCCTAATCCTAATCTTATTCCTACTCCTAATCCTAATCCTAATCCTAATCCTAATCCTATTCCTATTCCTATTCCTACTCTTGCTCCTCCCTCGTCAGGTACTGAAGGGTCCTTTGCACCCTGTCGAAAACAAAATACTGGATCAAAACGAAATCCCTCTTATTATCCAGCAGTGCGTAGGCACGGTCGAGATCGAACGGTTCAAGGGCCAGTCCGTCTTCATCATAAAGCTCAGAAAACCCCTCTTTGTAATAGGTTTTAACCTGGTTGGTATCACCATTTACCTTAACGAGGGTAATTACACTGGAAGGTTTGGTCGAAAGGACAGAATCGATGAATTCCGGCTCATGCTTATCGTTCAGCAGCGATTCAAAACGGATGTCCATAAAAGAGGTCATAAAGCCCAGTATCCTTGCGGTGTCATAAGAAGGCACCCGTTCTCCCGTAGAGAGAGAATACAATATCTGCGACCTGTCTTCACGGTCGTTTACCACTTTAAAAGATTTATGCGGTTCGTAAGGATACTCGACTGATACTGATTCTATGTCCTTTAACCTTGTATTAAAGATAGTATGGTCACGCCATTCGGAAGCCATGGGGCTGTACCTGGTGGCAACGAACCCCCTTAAGCCCGGAAGGTAAATAATATAAGGTTCATCCGAGCCTTCCATCAGCATATAGGTTCCCATGTTATCCTGTGTGGCATCACCAACATAATAGGTCTTGGTTTTTCTCTCCTTCCGGAAAAGCTGTATCCAGCCAAAAAGATCTATGCCGGGCTTATACTGGTAGATCTCAATTTTTTTTGATATTCCGGCCATTCTTTTTATCACGTTATCCCGGCCGGAAATCGGCACCGGCATCCTGACCCTGATATCTGAAAGGGTTTTAAGGAATGACTCGATCTTGACGTCATGGGCCAGGTATTCCCCGTTGATGTACCAGTTTCCATTTTCCTCACGTTCAAGCATCAACTGGTTATTGTTGCGGTCAGCAATGAATATTTTTGTAATGCTGGCAGTATCCTCAACTGCGAAATCACTTTCCCATCCTCCCAGGGTAGTCCTGGAACTTCTCCAGACAAGCACCACTGCGATCAGCAGAAGTACCACAACTATTATTAATGTAAGCCTGTTCTTCTTCATAAAACCAAATACCTATTCATTAAAATATCAGTTCCTCGCGTATTTCCTTTTCCTCAAATATCCCTGGATCAAAGCAAAGATAAGTATCAGCAGCACAGGTCCCGCCACGTTTAGAAGCTGCCAGAGCAGTTTCTGGTTACCAACCTGAGTCATATCCAGCAGCCTGAGCTTAAGATCCCTTGAGCGAATGGATATCAGTCCTGAATCATCTGTAAGATAATTCATTGCATTGAGAATGAAATCCTTGTTCCCAAATGTCTCGCCGGTGTATTGGTCATATCCGAGCGGAAGCGGGTACCCCTGTGAAAAGTGAAGCTGGTTCTTAATTATATCCCCATCGGAGACAACAATCATCCGTGCATGTTCGCTTTTTGCGTAAAAATCTATATCGGGATTATCCCTGATCACTGCCGGGATCCTGTTAAGATAATTGGACTCGAACTCCCCTTCCAGCAAAACAGCCACTGTTTGAGGAGGCCCGGTGTACAATCGTTCATCAGGTTCGGTCTGTAATATCGAAAGGCTAATAAGTGCAGGTGTATTCACCACCCTTGAGTAGGGCGAGGTCTTGAGGAGCACTGTTTTATCAATGCCTTCCAGGATCAAAGTATCGATGCTGCTGACAAACTCGGTTTTTATTGCATTGAGGTTCCTTACTATGGGATGGGGCTCAAGAGGTGTGATAACAGGGAAATAGTACCAGGGGAAGAAATCAATTTGCGGCTGATTGCCTACCTGTCCGGTGCGCAAGGGTATAGGCAACGCATTGAGGTCCATAACCAGGTCGGTATTGATCCTTACTCCGTACTTGAATAACATATCTTCAAGGTTGAGTCCCATGGGCACACCCATAGTTGATTCAGCGCTTTCAAGGCTGTCCATGGCGGTAAAAACAGGGTCTATGAGCCAGAGAACACCTCCTCCGCGCATAATGTGCTGGTCGATGAGGAATTTGTCTTTTTCATCGAATGCCGTATCAGGTTTTGCAATTATTATCGCATCGAACTTATTGGTAATGCGCCAGTTACCGGGGGAAATACTGTCACGTTCGGTAAGGCTGTTCAACTGCCCGTCAAGAAGGGCTCTTTCCACCACGTAATATTCAGAAAGGGAATTAGCTGCATCGACAACATATTTATCCTCCAGTTCACCATGGCCTCCTATGAAAGCTATTCTGGGCTTACGGGTAACTGTAAGGTTCTTTATCGCTGATGCAAGGTTGAACTCCAGGCCCTGTATTGAATTGTTAAGCACCTCTTCGGGCGGGACACCTATTTGTGACTTGAGCAGTTCAAGGGGCATTTCCCTTGTTTTGTAACTCACAATGGCACCGGGAAAGATTATCTGCTGTTCCCTTCCCTGTTTAGTGTTAACCTGAAGGTCTGTTGGCTGCAGGCCTTTTTCGATGAGTTGCTGGTACACCTCCTGTCGTTCTGCCTGGTCTTCACTTTCGGAAGGATTGATGAATTCGTACTGGATGTTCCGGTTGTAAGCCCTGAATTCATCAAGCATTTCTTTGGTGGTATTTCTCAGGCGTTTGAACCCTGCAGGGAATTCACCTTCCAGATAGATCCTGAAAAAAACTATGTCGTCCACTTCGTTAAGCAACTCCTTTGTTACATCAGAAAGGGTATACTTTTTTTCTGCTGTAAGGTCTATCCTGGTAAAAACAAAAGAACCGATCACATTCACAAGGATAATGATGGCTAAGCTCAGCAAAAGCTGAACCAGTTGAGAACGCCTTATATTTTTTCTTTTCTTTCCCATTAGCTCCTGACTACCATTTTCTCCTTTCAAGCGAATGTTTAGCAAGGAAAATAAAGAGGAATATCACGCTCAGAAAATAGATAACATCCCTTGTATCTATCACCCCTCTGCTCATTGATGTATAGTGGGAATTGATCCCGAGGGATTTGATGAACAGGTCGACATTCCCTAACCAATCGAGTGAATAAATGAATTCAAAACCAATATAGAGAAAGCCGCTGAGAAAAACGCCTATTATAAATGAAACGATCTGGTTGTCGGTCAAGGTTGATGAAAAGAGGCCGATGGCGACAAAGGAAGCGCCTAAAAAGAGCAACCCTATGTAAGAGCCCCAGGTCCCGCCTATATCCAGATTTCCCGGTGGCAGACCCAGCCGGTAAACAGAGAACATGTAGATGAGTGTAGGCAGCAGGGAAAAAACCACCAGGGTAAGGCCTGCAAGATATTTTGCCATGACTATCTGGAAATCAGTAAGAGGCTTTGTGAGGATCATTTCGATGGTGCCTACCCGTTTTTCTTCCGAGAACGAGCGCATTGTTATTGCGGGTATGAGGAAAAGAAAAACGAATGGTGCGATCATAAACAGGCCGTCCATATTGGCATAGCCAAAATCGAGTATATTAAAATCCCCCTGGAAGACCCACAGGAACAGGCCATTGATAAGCAGGAACACGATAATGACCACGTAGCCTATCAGTGAGCTGAGGAATGTTCGTATTTCTTTTTTATAGAGTGTGATCAATTTGTAATGTTCTTATTAGGACGAACGGCAAAATTATAATTTTAAGTATAATCAAGGGTTGCCAACCCTATAAGGTTGCCGACCCTATTTATCACCAAAAGACATAACCACCTAATTATCAACACGTAAGATGCATTCCCAAAACCACTTTTTCCTGCCCTTTTGGCCACTTTTTAATAAAACGCAAAACCGCAAAAACTTGTAATTCAAGGCTTTACAGTAAAGAAAAATAATATTTCAGGAAAAAAAGAGTTTAAAACAGCCTATTTAAAATCTCCCTTTAAAACGCTCATTCTGAGTAAATTCAAAGCAGCCAGGGAAGTCCTTCGGATATTCCTTACACGATGGTCTCCAAACTTAAACGACCAGGCATGAATACCCCCCGGGGTGGCCAGACCCACCCACACCAGCCCGACAGGTTTCTCTTTTGTGCCTCCACCCGGACCTGCTATTCCTGAAGTTGCCAGGGCAAGATCAGTGTTGAACCTTCTCCTCGCACCCTCTGCCATCTCCTTGACAACCTGCTCGCTCACAGCGCCGTAAGAATCAAGGGACTTCTGATCAACTCCAAGGATATTCATCTTGACTTCATTATCATAAGCTACAACCGAGCCCTTGAAATAATCGGAACTGCCCGCCATCGATGTAACTAAATGAGCAATGTACCCACCTGTGCAACTCTCGGCTGTGGAAACGGTCATAGTTTTCTCCCTCAGCAATTCGCCAAGTACCTGCTCCATGGTCTGTGTGTCGTAACCAAAGATCAGATCGGGAATGAGCTTTTGAAGGCTCTCTATTTCCTTTTGGATGGTAACTTTGAGCTCTTTAATATCCGGTCCGAAGGCAGTCAGACGGAGCCTGACCATACCAGGTTGGGGAAGATAGGCAAGCCTGACATTTTCGGGCAGTGAATCCTCCCAGGTTTCTATCTTTTCCGACAACATAGATTCACCCATGCCATGAGTCAAAACTGTCCGGTGATAAAACAGAATGCCATCATTCCTTTCAGTCAGCCGGGGGATGACACTACCGGTAATGATCGCCTCCATCTCATAAGGAACTCCTGGAAGTGAAACAATTATTTTTCCTTCTTTCTCGAACAACAAACCCGGCGCTGTACCGTAGGGATTTGAAAGCGGTGTGCAGTTGAGGGGCACCAAAGCCTGTTCACGGTTCTTATCGAGCACAGGAATGCCCCTTCGCCCGAATAGCTCCTGAATATGATCAAGAGTAGGCTTGTGAAACACCAATGGTGTGTCAAAATATTCGCTGAGGGCCTTCTTTGTAATATCATCCTTAGTCGGGCCGAGCCCGCCTGTGAGGATGATCACGCCTGCCCTGTTAATTGCCTTATTCAGGGTTTCCAATATCCTTTCGCTTTCATCCGGGATAACTGTCATATACTTTACCTGAATACCGTTTTCAAGCAACTGCCGCGCGATCCAGGCTGCATTTGTATTGACAACCTGCCCGATCAGTAATTCATCACCAATGCTTATGATCTCTGCAACCATTTTAGGAAATAAAAGTAAAAAGATAAAGTCAGAATAAGTCCGGATTGATAAATAATGAGGGTTTTTTATTCATACGGGCTTATGACTTGAATAAAACAGCTTTTTTTAGTACCTTGATCTTTTAATGACATTCCATGCAGAAAATTGTCCGTTCTGAACTGATCCTTACTCCTGAGGGAAGGATATATCACCTGAACCTGAAACCGGGTGAGGTTGCCGAAAGCATCATACTCGTTGGCGATCCGCAAAGGGTTCCTGTTGTTTCCTCTTTCTTTGATTCGGTTGAAGGCAGTTTCCATAACCGTGAAATCCATACGCACACGGGCCACCTGAACGGAAAAAGAGTGTCGGTCATATCCACAGGTATGGGACCCGATAATATTGACATTGTGATCAATGAGCTGGATGCCCTCTTCAATATAGACCTGAAAACAGGTAAAGTGAAGGACCGGAAAACAACCTTGAATATAGTGAGGATTGGCACCAGTGGTGCCATGCAGAAAGACATTCCGGTTAATTCCTTTGTAATTTCATCACATGGCGTGGGGCTCGACGGACTGATATATTTTTACCACGACTTTGACAGGATCATTAATAAAGATCTGACTACGGCATTTACAGAATTCATGAAATGGCCCGAAAAACTTGCAGTACCTTATATTGTTGAGGGTTCTGCACAATTAATTGATAAGATCGGTGATCATATGATAAAAGGCATTACAGTTACTTCTCCCGGATTCTATGGCCCGCAGGGAAGATCGTTGAGAATGTCACTTGCTAACCCTGAGATCAATGATCAACTGACCAGGTTCCGGCATAACGATTACAGGATTTGCAACTATGAGATGGAAACGGCAGCCCTTTATGGTCTGTCTAAATTATTAGGTCATAATGCTGCTACTGCATGCCTTATCCTTGCAAATCGCGTTACGGGTAAGTACTCCGGTGAACATGAAAAATACATGAAAAAATTAATCGAACATGTGCTGGCAAAACTTACCGATTGAACCACCAAAATGTCATAATTGTTAATATGGTACATAAATTGATGATCAGTCATTAATAAGCATTAGATGGAATTTCGAAATGGGTTCTGCAGATAAAAATAAGGAGCTGAATGCGCTGATAAGCCTCATTGATGAACCAAATGATGAGGTCTATCAAACCATTCGTGAAAAGATCTTCTCGTATGGTGTCAATGCAATCCCTGTTCTGGAAAGCAGGTGGGAAAATTCTTTCGACCATCTGATCCAGCAGCGGATAGAGGAGATCATTCATTCTATCCAGTTTGAATTTAGTATAGCCGAGCTCCGCACATGGAAGGAAAGCCAGCAGCATGACCTTCTGAAAGGATACCTCCTGGTGACTAAATACCAGTACCCCGACCTCGATGAAAACCAGATAATAAAGGAGATCGGCAGAATAACCCAGGATGTGTGGCTCGAGCTTAACCAGGATCTTACAGGCCTGGAAAAGGTGAAGGTAATAAACCACATCCTGTTTGATATCTATAATTTTTCCGGAAACAGGACCAATCCAGGCTCACCCGATAACTTCTATCTCAAAAACCTGCTCGAGACCAAGAAGGGTTCTCCCATGTCGCTTGGGCTCATCTACCTTATCATCGCACAGAGTCTGAAAATACCTATTTACGGAGTAAACCTTCCAAGGCACTTTGTAATTGGCTATTCTGATCAGTTGATCGATTTCAGGGAAAGTCCAAAAGGGAAGGAGGCACTATTTTACATAAATCCCTTTAACAGGGGGACTGTTTTCACAAGGAACGAAATTGAGCTTTTCGTCAAACAGATGCACCTGAGCAATAACCCTGATTATTTTGCCCCCAGCGATAATGTCACAATCATCAAGCGGCTCACAGAAGAACTGGCAATAGCTTACGACATGAACGGTAACCGCGAAAAGGCGGAAGAAATGAGAATGCTAAGATCAAGCCTGGATTAGCAATTGATTAATTTACTGATTTTCAAGGAATTTCCTTACATTATCCTCAACCCTGCGACTGATCATCGAGGTTTCGGCACGTTCGAACTTTTCACCGGTTATCTTTTCATAAAGTTCGATATACCTTTCTGATACACTTTCGACGAACTCATCAGGCATATCTGGCATCTGTTGACCGGGTTCACCCTTATAACCGCGCTCCATGAGCCACTCCCTTACGAATTCTTTGGAAAGCTGCCGTTGTGGTTCTCCGCCGGCAAACCTTTCCTCGTAGCCCTCCTTGTAAAAATACCTTGAGGAATCGGGTGTGTGTATTTCATCTATCAGGTAGATTTTATCGCCTATCTTGCCGAATTCATATTTGGTATCAACAAGGATAAGCCCCATTTTATCGGCCATTTCGCTGCCCCTTTTGAAAAGTTCCATTGTGTATTTTTCCAATAATGCGTAATCTTCCTCGCTGACAAGCCCCTGTTTTATGATCTCTTCCTTCGAAATGTCCTCATCGTGGCCTTCGGTTGCCTTCGTGGTTGGCGTGATGATGGGTTCCGGGAACCTCTGGTGTTCTTTCATCCCGTCGGGTATGGGAACACCACAGATCTCCCTGCTGCCCTTTTTGTAAGTCCTCCATGAACTGCCCGTTAAATATCCTCTTATGATCATCTCAACCGGAAAAGGCTTGCAGTATTTCCCCACCATAACCATTGGGTCGGGGGTAGCTATTTTCCAGTTAGGCACTATATCGGAAGTGGCATCGAGAAATTTCTCTGCGATCTGGTTCAAAACCTGACCTTTGTAAGGGATCCCTTTCGGCAGTACAACATCGAAGGCTGATATGCGGTCAGACACTACCATCACCAGGTATTCATCATTAATATTGTATACATCCCTGACCTTTCCGTGGTAAACATCCTTCTGTCCGGGAAAAACATAATCAGTTCTAACAAGAGCTTTTTCCATTTTTTGTGATTTTTTTATTTTATATCCTTTTGATATGCATCTATTATTTTAGTGACCAGCTTATGCCTTACTATGTCGCGCTTATCGAGTGTTATGATGTCGATGCCCGGTATCCTCCCGAGTATCCTCATGGCGTGTACCAGCCCTGACTCTTGGTTCAGAGGCAGGTCAATCTGGGTAATATCGCCTGTTATTATAAATTTCGACGACTTACCCATCCTGGTCAGGAACATTTTCAACTGGCTCTTAGTTGTGTTCTGGGCTTCGTCGAGTATGGCATAGGCATAATCAAGCGTCCGGCCGCGCATAAAGGCCAGCGGAGCTATTTCAATGGTACCGTCTTCAAGGTAACGGAGCAGTTTTTGCGTGGGCAGCATATCCCTCAATGCATCATACAGGGGCTGAAGATAAGGGTCCAGCTTGTCTTTCAGGTCGCCTGGTAAAAAACCGAGGTTCTCCCCCGCTTCCACCGCCGGACGGGTAAGAATGATCCTTTTCACCTCCTTGTTTTTCAATGCCCTTACAGCAAGTGCAACAGCGGTATAGGTTTTACCTGTACCTGCCGGACCGGCTGCAATGATCATATCATTCTTCCTGCTGCTCTCGGCCATCTTTAACTGGTTCACTGTCCGGGCCTTGATGATCATCCCGTCCCTTCCGTGAACCAGAACATCACTTCCCGAAGGGGTTTCCTTGATTATTTCCGGTTCTTCCGAAGAGGAAAAAATGGCGGTGATATCATTCTCGTTCAGGTGGCCGAATTTATCATAGTTCAATAATAAAAGCGAAAACTTGTCCTCAAATGATTCAACATCGCTCTCCTCGCCCAGTACCCTGATAATATCCCCACGGGCAATTATCTTGAGCTTAGGGAAAAACTTCTTCATTGCATCCAGGTTGACATCATTCACACCATAAATATCGAGCGGATTATAATCTTCAAGGGAGATGTTGGATTCTTTCATACAGATGCTTAAACCGTCGTAACTATTCCGATTAATTTATACTTTTGAGATACAAAAATAATTTAATTTACACTGTTGAACCAAAAACCGGGAAAGCAAGAATATCTCAAAGCTAAACAGTGACTTGATCATGCAGTACTTAATTATAGCCTGGGATAAAAATAACCTCGATGCAGATAATTACATTGACAAGTGATTGGGGCCTGACAGATCATTACGCCGCCAGTGTGAAAGGAAAGATCATGGCTGCGGTGCCGGGTGCCGGGGTTGTGGATATTTCCCATACAGTGAAACCCTTCAATCTCAGGCAGGCCTCCTACATCATAAAAAACAGCTACACCGACTTTCCCGAAGGCACTATACACATCCTGGCTGTAAATACCGTTCATGACGGTTCACAGAAGAACGCGGTGATATTTTACCGCGGGCATTATTTCATAGGAACCGACAATGGTCTTCTGTCCCTCATTTTTGACAAGATACCTGAAATAATGAGAGAGCTGGATCCGCCGGAAACAAAAGGAACTTTTTCGTCGGTGGAACAAATGATCGAAACGGCCCGGCAAATCGCCGGCGAAAAGAGCCTCGATAAGATAGGGAACCCCAAAGATCAACTGGCTAAACAACTTCATTTCAAGCCTGTAGTCACCGACGACAGCATCAGGGGCCTTGTTATTTATGTTGATAATTATGAAAATGTCATCACAAATATCACCGAAGACCTTTTCAGAGAGAACATGAAGGAGAGGAACTTCAAAATTGAATGCCGCAGTGAACAGATCACCGAGATCAGTAACAATTATCCCGATGTCCCTGCCGGCGACATTGTCGCCTTTTTCAACAGGTCGGGACATCTTGAGATAGCCATAAACAAAGGAAATGCCAGCGGACTGCTGGGACTGCAGGTTGATGATCCCGTAAGCATAAACTTCTCGTAGCCCATTATCTTATTTTATCACATTTACTGTTTGCCTGATTAAAAAATATTAATACCTTTGCAAACCGTTTTCAAAAACATACTAAAGAACAGGAAAATGTCCAGAGTTTGTCAGATAACAGGAAAAAAAGCGCTCCCGGGCCACAAGGTGTCGCACTCGAACATAAAGACCAAACGCAGGTTCAATGTAAACCTGCAGACAAAGAAATTCTACGTCCCTGAAGAAGACAGGTGGATAACTCTTCGTATTTCTACCGAAGGTTTGAGAAGGATCAACAAAAAGGGAATTTACAATTGCCTGAAAGAAGCCAGGGAAAAAGGTTATTTGGACGCGTAATAAATGTTTAAATACGAAAAATGCTGTTATCGAAATTGATAACGGCATTTTTTTTATCCGGTAAGCTAAAATTTTAATTCTTCAATCCCGTTTAGTGCTTTAGTACTATCTTCGTTTCCCCGGTAGTTAAATGCGCATATCCTCACAAATATTGATACTTGTCCTGTTGGTTTGCTTATCATTCAATGCTGCTTCGCAGGAAAAAGACAATAAAGACCTCGTACAGTTCAGCGGCGTTATTGTTACCAACGACTCCCTCACACCCATCCCCTTCAGCCATATTGTCAATAAGAGTTCAGGATTTGGCGCTGTAAGTGATTTTTCAGGCTACTTCTCGTTCGTTGCCAGGAAAAGTGATACTATAAGGTTCAGTGCCATTGGCTTTAAGGATGAGAACTTTGTGATCCCCGATACACTCTCGGCAAACAGGTATACAATTTTCCAGGTCATGACCACCGATACGATCTATCTCAGCGAGACTGTGATCTACCCGTGGCCAAGCAAGGAAGATTTCAAAGAGGCTTTCCTGAATCTCGACATTCCTGATGATGACTATGAGATTGCACGCAAGAACCTGGAGCAGAGTGAGCTCCTGATGAGGGCAGAAGCGATGGAAATGGACGCCAGCATGAATTATCAGAACTACATTGACCAGACCATCAGAAAATACTATTACGCGGGCCAGACACAACCCATCACCGTGCTGAACCCCTTTGCCTGGGCTGAATTCATAAAGGCATGGAAGGAGGGCAAATTCAAGAGGAAAAAATACGACCGATGAAAAGAGTAATCCTGTTCATATGCTTCGCGCTGCCGGTATTCTCCGTATTTGCCCAGGGAACCGGAAAACTATATGGAACAGTTACCGATAACAAGGGAAACCCTGTTGAACTGGTAAATGTGGCCACACTGGGATTCCCTTATGGTACTACAACAGATGAGGATGGTAGTTATGAACTCACAGTTCCGGCAGGCAGGGAGGTGTTTATAAGATATTCATTCGTCGGATATGAACAAAAGGAACTAAAGGTAAATTTGAAAAACGGTGAGAAATTGGAACAGGATGTCAGCATTAACCTCACTGTAACTGACCTTCCGGGGCTCGAGATCAAAGATGAAAGGATAAGAACTACAAATTACATAAGGCTCAGCCCTGTGGAGGCTGATTTCATTCCCACGATCTCAGGAGGCATTGAAGCCATGCTGACCACACTTCCCGGGGTTTCTTCCACGAATGAGCTGAGCAGCCAGTACTCTGTCAGGGGAGGCAACTTCGATGAAAACCTGGTTTACGTCAACGGCATTGAAATATACAGGCCTTTCCTGATACGGGCCGGCCAACAGGAAGGCCTCAGCTTTGTATACCCTAAGCTGGTTTCATCGATCATCTTTTCAGCCGGCGGATTTGATTCGAAATATGGCGACAAGATGTCATCGGTGCTCGATATAAATTATAAGAAACCTGATAAATTCGGGGGCTCTGTGGAAGCAAGCATACTGGGCGCCCAGGCACATGTGGAAGGAAGGGCCCTGAAAAGAAAGTTTACATACCTCGCTGGTGTCCGTTATAAAACAAATCAGTATCTGCTGAAGGGCCTTGAAACTGAAGGTGACTATAAGCCGAATTTTCTGGATGCCCAGGGGTTGTTTACCTACGACCTCAGCAAGAAGCTCGAGATATCGTTCCTGGGGCATTATTCAAGGAATTCGTACGAAATGATACCCCAGACACGGGAAACAGATTTCGGCACCATCCAGGAGGCCTTTAGGCTCAGGATATTCTTCGAAGGGCAGGAAGTTGACCGTTTTGAAACATATACAGGGGCTTTAACCCTTAACTATAAGCTGAATAAAGACCTGAACCTCAAATTCATAACCTCGGGGTTCAGGTCAAGGGAACGGGAAACATATGATATACTGGGGCAGTATTGGCTGGGACTGATAGAGAATGCACCGGGAGGTGACCAGTTTGGCGATGTTGTTGCCGTCCAGGGCGTGGGCACCCACCTCGACCATGCAAGGAACACACTTGATGCAGGGGTATTTAGTCTCCAGCACAGGGGCTCCTGGCAGAAAAACGGCAATTTCTTCCAGTGGGGTGTCAAATACCAGCACGAGATCATAGGTGATGTGCTCAGTGAATGGGAACTGATCGATTCGGCCGGCTTTTCAATACCCAACCCGCCATCAAACATTGGTAGTCCCACTCCCAGCCCCGATCCTTTTGTTATCTACAATTCCATAAAATCGGAAATAGACCTCCAATCAAACAGGATCAATGCTTATGCCCAGAATACATGGGAATTCATGCTCAATGAAAAAACTTTGTCATTTACCGCCGGATTAAGGGGATCGTACTGGGACCTGAACAATGAATTCCTTGTCAGCCCCAGGGCTACAGTATCTTTTGACCCTGAATGGAAAAACGACATCGTCTTTAGGTTCTCTACGGGTATCTATTACCAGCCTCCCTTCTACAGGGAATTGCGTAATCTCCAGGGTGAAGTCAATAAGGATATCAAGTCCCAGCGCTCGATCCACTTTGTCCTGGGTAGTGACCTTGTTTTCTATGCCTGGGACCGGCCCTTCAAGTTCGTGGCAGAAGCCTACTATAAAAAGCTTGATAATCTTATACCCTACGTAGTGGATAACGTAAGGATAAGGTACTACGGTGACAATCTTGCCAAAGGTTATGCAGCAGGACTCGATTTCAAGCTGAACGGTGAATTCATCCAGGGGATACAATCATGGGCCGGACTGTCGTTCCTGAAAACTGAAGAGGATATTTTTGGTGATTATTACTATGATTATTTCAATGAATCGGGCGAAAAGATCGTTCCCGGTATCACCATAGATGACAGTCCCGTCGACAGTGTCAAAGTTGAGCCGGGTTATCTTCCAAGGCCCACCGACCAGAGGGTGAACTTTTCGATGTTCTTCCAGGATTATCTGCCTAAAAACCCAACCTACCGCATATATCTTAAACTTATATTCGGGACCGGCCTGCCTTTCGGCCCGCCTGATTCACCAAAATACAAGCACGTTTTCAGGTACCCCTCTTACCGAAGGGTAGATATAGGCCTTACAAAACAATTGATTGGGGGTTACAGCACTTTTAAATCGAACAACCCGCTCCGTCATATTGAGAATGCCTATATTTCACTCGAAGTATTCAACTTACTTCAAATCTTCAATACAGTTTCGTACATATGGGTGTCGGATGTTGAAGGAAGACAGTATGCAGTGCCTAACTATTTGACCCCAAGAAGGATAAACCTTAAGCTCCGCATCGAATTCTGACAACCGCGCCCTTTCCTATATAGATTTCGTCGATTTGAACAAATAAAAAGACCAATATGTTATTTGTATTGAGTCTAAATTAAATATATTTTTATAAATTTGTAACGAGGATTTGATATGAACTTTGAATTCAAAAATTTACCGTACGATTTTAACGCCCTTGAGCCGCATATAGACGCAAGGACAATGGAACTTCACTATACGAAGCATCACAGGGGCTATTATGATAAATTCCTGGCGGCCATTAAAGGAACTGAGCTTGAAAGTAAGCCGATTGAGGAAATATTTGCTGATGTAAGTAAGTTATCGGCTGCAATAAGGAACAACGGCGGAGGATTTTATAACCATACGCTGTTCTGGGAGATCATGGGGCCGAACGGAGGCGGTAATCCCGGAGGAAAACTGGCAGACAGCATCAACAGTGCTTTCGGCTCTTTTGATGAATTCAAAGATAAGTTCAGCAATGCTGCAGCAACCAGGTTTGGAAGTGGATGGGCATGGTTACTTTTAACTGATGACAAAAAACTTGCAATTACCTCAACTCCGAACCAAGATAATCCGTTAATGGATGTTGCAGATTTAAATGGATTTCCTATCTTTGGAATTGATGTATGGGAACATGCCTATTACCTGAAATATCAAAACAGGCGTCCCGACTATATAGATGCATTCTGGAACGTGGTCAACTGGGGTTCCGTTGAAAAGAACTTCGAAGAGGCCATGTCGAGATAAAAATATTTAAGATACGTTATTTGAATCCTCATCAAATAACTCTTTTGGTTTGGTTAATAATCGGCAAACAGGCTCCCGCCCGGGGGCCTTTTGCTTTTTACAGGGCATAAAAAAACCTTGCAGGTCATCATTTGCCAGGCTTTTTAAGCCAGGAAGACCTGCAAGGTTACCAATATCATCTATTCAGTAAAAGAAAGAATTGATTTCTTTATCAGTCCTACAGCTTCCATAAGTTGATCCTTATTGATCACCAGTGGGGGTGCAAACCTGATGATATGGTCGTGTGTCGGTTTTGCCAAAACACCGTTCTCAGCCATCTTCACGCAAACATCCCAGGCAGTTTTTCCATTCGTGGGCTTGATCACAACGGCATTCAGCAATCCTTTACCCCTAACTTTCTCGATCATCGGAGAATCGATCTTTTTCATTTCAGAGCGGAACACTTCTCCCAGTTCCATGGCATTTTCTGCCAGCTTCTCCTCCTTTATTACCTCCAGGGCGGAGATGGCAACGCGGGCAGCCACCGGGTTTCCACCGAAAGTGGAGCCGTGCTGACCGGGCTTTATAACTAGCATGATATCATCATCTGCCAGAACTGCTGATATGGGGTATACACCGGCTGAAAGAGCTTTACCGAGAATGACCATATCGGGCCTGACATTTTCATGGTCACAGGCAAGGATCTTGCCGGTACGCCCAATACCGGTCTGTACCTCATCTGCAATGAAAAGAACATTCTTTTCCTTGCACATTTTACAAGCTTTGGAGATAAATCCTTCATCAGGAACATTCACACCAGCTTCTCCCTGGATGGGTTCAACCATGAATCCGGCCACTGTTTCGTCCTCCAGTGCCTTCTCAAGCGCCCCAAGGTCATTGTAAGGAATCGTGATAAAACCGGGAGTGTAAGGCCCGAACCCTCCCTTGGCATCAGGATCGGTCGACATAGATATAATGGTGATGGTCCTGCCGTGGAAATTTTCGCCACAAACAATGATCTTCGCTTCATTTTCAGGTACACCCTTCTTCTCATAAGCCCATTTGCGGCATATTTTCATCGCTGTCTCCACACCCTCTGCGCCAGTATTCATGGGCAACACTTTATCATAACCGAAATAGGATGTGACAAATTTTTCATAAACGCCAAGGGCATCATTATAAAAAGCCCTTGAGGTAAGTGTGAGCTTTTTTGTTTGTTCGATAAGCGTATTGACTATTTTTGGATGGCAATGGCCCTGGTTTATGGCTGAATAGGCTGAAAGAAAGTCAAAATATCTCTTTCCTTCCACATCCCACACATGCACGCCTTCACCTTTCGATAAAACTACAGGAAGCGGGTGATAATTATGCGCTCCGTATTTATCTTCCAGCATCATCGCATCCTTCGATGTCAATTGAGTTGTACTTTCCATAATTCCGTTGTGTTTTATATGTGATTTAAACTAATGTCAGTCGAAAGCAAAGGTACGATTTTAAAGCATAGCAGCAAAAAGGGAACTACCGCCGGCATTGCGGAAAGTTAAAGCAGATGCCTGAAAGGAAGCAGAAGCCATTCAACAAATTTCTGGAACCGGGCTCTTCTTTCCCACTTTTCATAATCGAATGGAACGCTTTCGATCATGGTTTCCTTGATGTGTTTCTGTAACTGCTTTGCAATGGCAGGCTCATTGCCAATAAGCACAATTTCATGCATGTAGCGGAACGACCGGTAATCGAAGTTCGGTGAGCCGATGGCAAAAGTTTCCTCATCAACGAGAAGAGCCTTAGCATGCAGGTTGGTAGGCTTGAAAAAGAGAAACTTGATATTGTTCAGGTATAGCGGGCCGAGGTATTTGTTCCTCAGGATATCCACAAGGCCTATATCTGAACGATCGGGAATGATCACGGTGATATCCACACCGCGCTCGGAGGCATCCGTAAGCGCTTTCCGAAGAAGGAATCCCGGCAGGAAATAAGGGGTTTCAATCACAATTTTTCTGCGGGCTTTCTTGATCATGGAGATGAACTTCTTATTGATCCTCTTTTTGGTAATGGAGGGCACGTCCCGTACGATCTCGAAGTTGGCATACCGGATCAGCCGGATGTACGAGTTCTTTTCAAAGAAATATTTATTGAATATCTTGAAATCGAGATTGAAGACTTTCTTGAAAGCCGTTGCCAGTGCCCCTTCAACTCTCAGTACCAACTCCCGCCATCCAATACTGTGCGCGGTTATGTTAGCTGAACCGATGTAGGTAACTTCATCATCAACGATCATATACTTGCGGTGATTCCTGCGATGGTTCTTGGTGAAAAAATCGATGAAGAACTTGATCTTTGTGAAAAACCTGACCTCGCCACCATATCCTATCAGGTCATGAAAATACGACATAGTCACCCCCGACCCCCAGGAATCGATGAGCAACTTAACCTTGACACCGTCTTTTGCCTTTCTGGTCAGGGCCTCCCTGAAACGGTGGCCCATTGAATCGTTACCATATTTGTAAGTCTGGAGATAGATGTATTTCTTTGCCCGCCTTATGTCTTCGAGCATGGCATCATAAAACCTGAGGGGATCATCAAATAGCTGGTATTTAGTTGAATCTTCGGCCCCCATAACAGTGTTTGTCATACATCCAACGTCAGAGAGAGTTGAAGGCCTTCATCAGTTCCTCTTTTTTCCTGAATGAAACAGGCACTATTGAATCGTCGCTCATTACCAGGTAACCGCCGTCTGCCTTCTCGTATCTTTTGATGTGTGCGAGGTTTATAAGGTGTGATTGATGCGCCCTGAAAAATTTGTATTCCGTCAGGATATCTTCGTACTCTTTCAGCGTTTTAGAAACTACTACCGTTTCATGATCCTTTATATGAAAATGCGTATAGTTTTTATCCGACTGGCACCTGATAATATCACTGAGACTAATAAGATGAACATTATTTGCTGTTTTTAAAACGATCTTCTTGCTATCGCCGAAGTGATCCATATTGTTAAAAAGCGCCTGTAACTTAACACTTGTATCCCGCTGTTCAAGCGATTCCTTTGCCTTGTCAATGGCTGTTGTCAGTTCATTGGGATCGATAGGCTTAAGAATATAATCAAGTGCACTGAACTTTATGGCCTTCAATGCATAATCTTCATAGGCAGTTATAAAAATGACCTTGAAGTCTTTTTTAGCTATATTCTTCAGAATATCGAAACTCGTCCCGTCCGTAAGCTGGATGTCAAGAAGAAGCAGGTCGGGAGAGGTTTTTTTGATCAGTTCGGTACCTGACCTGACATCCTCAGCCTCGCCTATAACTTCCACATCCTGGCAGTAAAGTTCAACCATTTCAACGATGGTTTCCCTCGCCATGGTTTCATCATCAATAACAACAGCTTTGATCATCTAATAATTTTTTTTGACTGAATCCAAAAATAATAAATCTATATCCATTTAATACTTAATTGTTCAAGATGTAATATCTTTTTATTCAATATTTATCCTGAATTGTATTTTAGTCCCTTTTACAATTCCCTTTTCATCCCTGATCTCATCAGCAGAATAACTGACTTTCTTGTTCTTTTTATTCAACAGCCTCAACCGGTCATATGTGATCTGTTGCCCCAACGATTCATGGTTACCATCAGTGAGGCTCTTTTCTCTTTCAGACCGGTATATGCCCACTCCATTGTCCTCGACTTCAAACACAAGATAGCTATTTTCCATAAAGAAACGGATCTGTATTATGCCTTCGTGAGAAATGTCCTTTAACCCGTGCTCAATAGCATTCTCAATAAACGGCTGTGCCAACATTGGGGGTATATACACCTGCTCCTGCCTTATCTTTTCATCTATATCGAACCGGTAGTCGAACCTCTTTTTAAACCTAAGCTTTTGAAGGGCAAGATAATAGTTCAGGAATTCTATTTCTTCTTCCAGAGTGATAACTTCTTTTCTTGAGCTCCTGAGTATCAATCTGATAAGCTTGGCAAACCTGGAGAGATATTTCCCGGCCTGACCGGGCTCGTTCTTGTATATGAAATTCTGGATCGATAGAAGCGAGTTGAAAATAAAGTGCGGGTTCATCTGTGTCCGGAGCAGTCGCTGTTGCATTTCAAGAAGCTCTTCCCTGAGCTTGTTCCTTCTTCTCTGTTGCCTGAAAACCATCAATACAATGAATGTGATCAATATGATCCCTCCTCCTATCAGAATTATGTAGAACCAGATAGTTGCCTGGAAAGGCTTGTCGATGAAAAGATAAGTAGTGTGAGGACTGTTGTTCCAGTCTCCGTTGTTATTGCCGGCATTAACATGAAAAAGGTACTTTCCCGGCCTCAGGTTGGAGTAATTGACAAAATTATTTTTAGTATGAAGGATCTGATCATCGTGGCCTGAAAGCATAAACCTGAAATTTATGTTCTCAGGGCCTTTCAGGCTTATACCCTCAAACATGAAACGAAGGTTGTTCTCATCACTTTCCAGGTAAACTGAATCTTGAACCGGCACCTCTACATTATTTACAATGATTGCATTTAATTTGATTGAAGGAGGAAGAAGTATTTTATCCTCGAACCTGTTTTCAAAAAGCACAAGACCGAAATCTGTCCCGACCCAGAGTATATCGTCCATCAGGAACAGGTCATTGACCCTGTTGGAAGGAAGACCGTCGCAACGGCTGTACCTGATATGATTAAACTTATTTCCTGAGGGGTGCTCTTTTGTATATTTGATAAGACCATTGTTTGTCCCTGCCCATAAAACTGTATCACCTTCATTAAGCAAGCAATTGACCCTGAAAGATCCAATCGGTAGATTTTCCTCCAGGCTGAAAAGCGTATCTTCATTGAACAGAAAAATACCATCCCCTGCCGTACCTACCACCCTGTAGTTGTCCATCTCGACAATAGAGGTGATCCTGGTATTGGTTATTGGGGGAAACTGTGCCGGCCTGGTGTAACGTCCTTCAGCATAAATATAAAGGCCATTCATTGTGCCTACCAGTATGTTGCCCTCAGAATCTTCGAATACCGAGAAAATACGGTGCTCGAACCAGCCTTCCCCATTTTTGAAAGATAGGTTGGGGAATACCATGTTAATTTCATTTGGCCCGGAAAAAAGTAGCGTCCCGTTTTTTAATTCACTAATTATAAGACCTGTAGGCAAATCCCTGACAACAGCAGGTGTTGCGTCCGGAAAATAAGCAGGGTAATTCGTTCCAGTTATCCATAGTAAACCGTTATCCTGATAATGAAGGTCAGATAGAAAATCACTAACAATCTCAACATTGAATTGCCTGGCAATAAGCTCTTTCTGCCCTGTATTCAAGGAATAAATGCTCTGACCATACGTTAAGAAGAAAAGTGAATTATCGCCTCCTGTAATTGACAACACCTTATAATCCGTTTCATTCTCTGAATTTTCAATAAGGCTGAAATCAAAGCTGTTGAAATAATACAGACCATCTCTTAATGAAGAAAACCAACAGGTTCCCTCCTTATCCCTGAAGGACCTGGAAATAGTCAGGTCTTCCAGGAGCCCAAGCCTGTTAACCTCTTGTTTATCCAAATTATAAACGAACGCCCCTCCGGAGTTGACGGTGACAATTACCTCTTCATTATCACACCTGCTGATATCGATGATACGTTTTTCAAACTCTGTAATATTTATCTGTTTGCCATTCTTAATATGGCTCAATTTCCTACGGTATGATACCAGGAATTCTTCAGCGCCGATCTTTATAACGTTTCTGTGAAGGGCCATCTTTTCCTCATCCATCCAAAGAAAGTATTCATCATCGATCTTCAATAATTTATTATCTGCTGATAGACCATAGGAATCTTCCACCAGTGATACAAATACAAAGTTGCCAAAATCCTTAAAGAACAAGCATTTATTCTCTTTATCAAAATCACTGTCATACCTGGTGTTGAGTTTGCCATCTTTATCAATAAAGTAAACACCACCGCTCCTCGTTGCAAGCCACATCCTTCCCAGGGAATCAATATGCATCCTGTCGATATACTGGTTCAGGTTTTTACCGATTATCTTATTGTAATCGTTCACAGGAACAATCTTTTCGCCATCTATGCAAGACAATGTTCCGTTATATCCCATACCCCATATACGGTCAAGGTAATCGCGGTAAAGATGTATGATGGAAACATCGTTCAGGCCGTCCTCATAGCCAAAATTCCTGAAGTTCACCCCATCGAAACTTGAAATGCCGTTATCAGTGCCTATCCATAATGCACCGCAATCATCCTGTAGCATGTCGTACAAGGTAGGACTGGGCAAGCCATCAAGGTCGGAAAGATTGTGGATGACAGGATGCTGGCCAGAGCATGGAAATGTCAATGCCATACAAAGCCAAAAAAACAGTATTAAGGAATTTCTAAAGTTCAACCTGACAAAAATTAAACAGCAAATGATGAGAAAATCCCACCTCTACACAATAATACTAAATAATTGGCCTAAAAGCATACCTTTACGCACAGTTTTTTGAAATGAAATGCAAAGGTTACTACTTTTGCCAGAAAAGAAGAAGATTATGATCCTTTCCATGACAGGTTTCGGGAAGCAGGAAACAGAGCTTCCGGGTAAAAAGATCACCATAGAGCTCAGGTCGCTCAACAGCAAACAGCTCGATATCAGCACAAGACTACCTTCCCTTTACCGGGAGAAGGAGTTAGAACTAAGGAGCCTGATAGGAAAGGCGCTTGAAAGGGGTAAGATCGACCTGTCGGTACACCTGGAATATACAGGAGAAGAAACGAATTATATAATAAATAAAGGGGCTGCCACTGATTATTACCGTCACCTGACCGAGATCGATGCAGGCCTGGAAAAAAACAAAACAACCGACTTCCTCAGTGTGATC
>CAZXWD010000037.1:0-26603 GCA_964644135.1 uncultured Bacteroidales bacterium
GTTGCAGGGTCATTGGCGTGCGAAGCCCAGTCGATCTTGCCCCCTTCAACCATAATGAAGAACCCGTCTTCACTCTCAAGAATTTCTATAGCTTTTCCAGTGAATTCAGATAAGCTGATATCCTCTGCTTCACTATCAATGGAATAGGGCATCGCAGCACTTTCATCAAGCTTTGGGGATACTGCAATGATTTTCTCGTCCTTATTATTCAGTTTCCGGATGGCATCAGGAGTATTAACATAGACATAGCCTTTTTTCTTTGCAAGACCCGGGATATTCACTTCCATTCCTTCGATTGTCCCTGTTGGTTCCCTGAAACCACCTCCTCCAAAGAAGTCGAAACCGCTGTTGGTAAGGTCCGCAGCAATTTCAAAATACATGTCACGCGAAGGCTGATGAGCGTAAAAAACCGCCGGTGTTGCATGATCTATCGATACGCTGCTCAGGATTCCCACTTTCATACCATTCTTCTTTGCCTTTTCAGCTACAGTTTCATAGGCTTCAACACCTTCGGGATCCATTGATATCCTTCCGATGTTGGTCTTATTTCCTGTTGCCATGGCGGTCCCTGCCGCTGCAGAACCAGTTATGAAACGGTTCGCTGCATAAGTTGAGACAAATCCTGTTTCGGGAAAACCAGTAAAAGAAAGATTTTGTTCTTCTCCAGTCGCTTTCAGGTATGTCTCTGCAGCATTTACATGGGCCATCCCCATGCCATCGCCAATAAACAGAAAAATATACTTGACCTCCGGCCCTTCAGCTTGTTGTCCAGCACTATTGAAAGTAATGATGAACAGTGAAAAAGCCAGGAACAGAACTTTGATAGCGTATTTCATAACGTTGCGATTTATAAATGAAAGGCAAAATTATTAAAACAGTCTCACAGTGATAGCAATAGCGATGTTATCTAACTGTAAAGTTATTAAAATGATGTGCTTAATTTATTGTAAATTAGTAGGTTATAGTGGGGGGGCTTCCAGATGTCTTCCAGATGTCTTCCAGATGTCATCCCTACTCAACAACAACCTTCCGCACCACCCTGATATCATCCGAAAAAATACGAAGCAAATAAATACCCTTGCCCAAACCATTTAAATCCATCCTCACCCTTCCTTCACCTGCCCCGTAAATATTTCCCCTCACCTTATTGCCAAGAATACTGTAAAGATCGACCCTGATATCACCTGCCATACTCTCATCCGTAAATTCAATATTTATTATTTCCCTCGCAGGATTTGGATAAATATTAACCTGCATATTGTAGTCTTCCTCTCCGATGCCGAAGCCCTGATCACAATAAACAGGGTAGATCGCCTGGGTAAGCTTTATGTCCCATCCGTCCGGTTCATCGAAAGAATGCCAGGTTTCATCCGACCAGAGTTCATAAGCCGTGTTAGGGTCAACCTCACCCTCATCCGTGGAAATAAGAGCCAGTGTGTCGCCCTCAGTGGTGGGTAATACTAGTCCAAGATAAAACGGGCCATTAACTTCTACCGGAGGATCAAAGAGAACGGATGTCATCTGCTCGTTTACCACATTGTCAAATATCTGCGATAGTGGAAGAGTGGCTGTTCCGAGCTCTGTGCCCGGAAGCCCCCCTGCCCCGTCGTTATCCCAGACCATGAACTCAATATCAGGATCCTGGCCGGAGGCAGCCGAAACATAGGCAAACTCAAAGAGCCCTTCATACACAACCTTCATCTCCCTCGGCGGCTCAAAATAATCGGCTTTTGCCAGGTCACCGTAGGAATTGTTTCCACAAACATATCCGAAATCAGGTGGAGATACAGTGAATATGGTCGGGGTACCGGGGAACGGATAATTCAGCGTATCACATTCCGGAATGAATTCTTCCTCAAGTTCGATATTGTAGGTAACGGTCTGACCGTCCTGTAAGTCCACAAATCCGCTGTGCGTTTCATATCCTGTGGCTGAAACAGTAATATTGATCAGCCCTGATGGCACTCCTTCAAGAGCATAATTCCCATCGGTATCTGTTGTGCTCTCCACAAATCCGGAAGCCGACACGACAGCTCCGCTGACGGGCAAACCGGTTTCCATATCGGTGACCTCTCCGGTTATTGTACCTGTGTAAGTGAAAGAGCTGGGGTTGATAAGTAATTTGACAAAATCAATTGCATATCCATCGCCGGCACCTGTAGTTAGGTCGTCGAAAAGTATGGCAAGGCTGTCGGAACTGATCAACGGCAACTGGTTTTGAGGTATTGAAATATTGATCAGCTTACCGATAGGGCCTGTCTGTACCAGTGTATTTATTTGCCTGGCAACATACGGCGCCTGCACGCCGTTGATCGTCACAAAATAGTTTGTCCCCCATACAGGTGCCTGGAAATCATCCACAAATATCTGAAGGGCCGCTGAAGTAACAGCAACACCACCCAGGTCATATTTCAGGACTATCGGCCTCGGCAGGTTCTCCGGCCTTGATGTGCCATTTGTATATCCGTCCTGCCCCGATGGCGGATTGCCGTCATAGCTGGTAACAACCATGATCCTGTCAGTTCCCTCATGATCATCAGGGCCTACAGAAAAAGGATAGGAATGAGGTGGTGTGGAAGCACCTGTAAAAGGATCAAAATTGGTTGGCCATCCAAACCCCAGGTTATCAATATCCCCTGCCCTGACCATTACATCAGCTTCAGGGGTGTTGAACAGGATCACTTCCTGATCCTCCCAGTCACCATTTATATCATCACGACCATTCTGTGAATATCCCGGTTGGAATAAAAAAAACAGAACAAATAAAAAAATCAGATTGCCGGCTTTCATAAAAATTGGTTTTTGGAATTATTGATCAATGTTTTCTACTGTTAAAATTACCATATTTAGAAATAATATCGACAAAATACTCCATTTTATTGATATTACAATGATAAGCATATCCTGCGAGCCGGCATTTCAATACATCATTTTCTTATTTCTAAATTTGCAGCTCATAACTTACAAAATAGACTACTTAATATGAAACCAAAAGGATTTTTTCTGATTACCATCCTCCTTCTAATCTTTTTGAATAGTTCTATCGCGCAAAGTTTTATGTTGCAGGGCTGGTACTGGGATTATCCCAAAACTACCGGTGGCAATAACTGGGCTGATTCCCTTGGTCTCAGGGCCAAAGAATTGTCTGATGCCGGGTTCACCCAAATCTGGCTCCCACCGCTTCCTAAAGCCAGCTTCGGCAACAACAGCAATGGATATGACCCCTACGACCTGTTTGATTATGGGGAATATGACGGTGTTACGGGATTTGGCTCAAGATCCGGCCTTGACAGCCTTATAAATGTGCTTGATTCTTTCGGAATGGAGGCAGTGGCCGATATGATCTATAATCACCGTGACGGGGGCGATCCCGAAGAAAACCCCGCAGTAGAGGATTATGTGGAGAACCTCTCTTACACCACTATTGATAATGGTGGCAACCCCTACCCTTACGACCGGTATTTCTGTATCCTGCCGCTTGGTGGCACATCGGGCAATGGAGCAGGGGATTACTATTTCAAGATCAGCTCAGCATCAGGACATCCAAATTTCAATAACTGGGAATACAAAGTTTATATGGAAACCAATACCGTGGGCTGGCAAAACATGAGCGATCTTATTGAATTTGAACCAAACGGTGGAGGTGATTGCACCCAGCCAAACAATGATATTTTCCTGGGAAGAAATATGAATGCATGGATTGATGATCCCAGCAACTGCCGGACTGATGAATTCCATCTCAATCTGTCTGCCTCCGACTTTAACTCCTCGGGCGATACCCTCTTTATCTACTTCGGAAAGAGAAATAACGATTATTCTGATATGCGGATTTATGAGCTGTGGGCGCCCGCGGGCAATATTGTTGACCAGATTGTTTACTATACCTGGACCGACTTTACAGGTGTACCCAGCGGACAGGGCCTCATGGACTGGAACAATTTCAAGCCTAATAACGACAATACCACAACCCTTTCTGGTGACTGGGATTATCCTTTTTTCTTCTATGATTACGACCAGTACCAGGACGATACCAAACAGAAGCTCATCGACTGGACCCAATGGAACTGGGAAGATATAGGCATCAGGGGGATGCGGATGGATGCCATCAAGCATTTCACCCCTGAATTTGTAGGCGACCTGCTGGATTCGCTGCATGCCTCGGGAATGGACCCGTCAATGGTGGTAGGCGAATGGTACAGTGATAACACGGGTGAATTATCAGGATGGATCAGCGATGTTTACAGCTATATGGATGCCTCCACCCAGAGTGCCATCCACCCAAAGATATTTGATTTCTCACTCCGTGAAAACCTTAGGAAGGCCTGCGACGACGGCACCTTCGATGTCAGGAATGTTTTCCTGGGAAGCCTGGCTGATGTGGAAGGTTTATCGGGGTTCAATATAGTGACTTTTGTAAACAACCACGATTTCAGGGACAACAGCGGTTTTGCCTCACTTATCCATAATGACCCTGAACTGGCTTATGCCTATATCTTACTGAATAATCAGCTCGGCGTGCCAACCGTGTTCTACCCTGATTATTTCGGTTATCCCCAGGATCCGGTGAAATACCCCTATCATCCTACAGGCCTTGATCCCCTAAAGGATGAGATCGATAAAATGATGCTTATCCATCAAACCTATATTTATGGCGCATCGTCCCGGGACTACCTGAACAGGTCCTCAACTCCTTATTCCGGCAGCTATTACTCCGGATCGGCCGATAAAAGCCTGATCTTCCAGCTCAGTGGCAGTACGGCCGGAAAAGAGGTGGTGATAGCCATTAACTTCTCGTCCAGCATTCTAAAAGCAGACCACGGGATCAATCTCGTCAACGGACTTGGAACAGGCAGCGAATTGTACGATATAGCAGGCAACTCCGCCTTCCCTTATGCAGTTGTAAGCGGATCGGGCCAGATCTACATTGAACTGCCCCCAAAAAGCTGGTCGGTGTGGGTTCAGGGCAACCCCTTACCCCCATTGGCTCCCGGGTCACTGGAAGTAACCTATGCCTCCGGGGATTCCATAGGCCTGGAATGGAAAGATCAGTCGCCTAATGAATATGGTTTTGTAATTGAACGTAAAGCAGGCTCAGGAGGCACCTGGGCTTCAATCGATACAGTTGCAACTGATGCCATTACATATGCCGACACATCCCAGACAACCGATGGGACCATATACCACTACAGAGTATACAGCTACAACACCTCGGGAAATTCAGGGCACAGCAACGAGGCAACCTCGCAGAATAAGAAGGTCTGGCTTGGATTCTCTGAAGACTGGGCTGATCCTTTTAACTGGGCAGGCTATCATCTCCCTGCTTCGTTTGATCATGTATTGATCCCTGCCAATACTGATGGTGGAAATTTCCCACATCAAAATTCAGGTGGTAACACCTCAGTGAAAGCCATCACAGTTGAAGGCGGCGCTTCATGGACCCTTCCTTCGGGGATACAGGTGGAGGTTACAGGTAATTAAAGCTACAGGGACGATGTCCCTAAAAAAATGGGACATCGTCCATGATAACCATTATATTTGTCGTTAGATAATGACCCTGCTGATAACATATCTTCTGATCGCTCTCCTCTTCTCCTTTCTCTGCTCAGTGATGGAAGCAGTGATCCTCAGCGTAACGCCTTCTTACATTACAAAAAAGATCAACGAACACAAGGAACATGCTGTATGGCTCAAAAAATACAAGGATAATATCGACAGACCACTTGCAGCCATATTAACACTCAATACCTTTGCCCATACCATAGGGGCAGCAGGTGTTGGTGCACAGGCCCAGATCATCTGGGGGAATGAATACCTTTCGCTGATCTCTGCCGTGCTTACCATTATCATCCTGATCTTCTCTGAGATAATCCCGAAAACCATTGGTGCCAATTACTGGATGAGCCTTACCCGGTTTACGGTATTTATGCTGCGTGTCCTTATGACCATACTTTATCCTTTCGTGATCATCAGCCAGCTCATCACCAGACTTTTCAATATCAGGGAGAGAAAAAGCGTTCTCAGCCGCGCCGACTTTTCCGCTATGGCAGAACTGGCCCTTGAAGAAGGTATCTTCAGGAAAGATGAATCGAAGATCATCCAGAACATTGCCCGCTTCGACAGGCTGAAGGCAAAGGACATCATGACTCCCCGGACGGTGATATTTGCCGCCCCGGAGCTAATGACAGCAGGGAAATTTTATCATTCCCATCCTGAGATACGCTTCTCCAGGATACCACTCTACAAGGAATCGCTCGACAATATCACCGGTTTTATCCTGAAGGACGAGCTTCTTATCAAAATAATAGAAGACTCAAAAGATAAGCCGCTTAAATCCTTCGCAAGGGAACTTCCGGTTGTATATGTTAACCTGCCAATTCCCGACCTTTACAATGCTCTTGCCGACCGCAACGAGCACATCGCACTGGTTGTTGATGAATACGGGGGAACCTCGGGCATTGTCACGCTGGAAGATGTCATCGAAACGATACTTGGCCTAGAAATAGTTGATGAACTGGATAACATTGAAGACCTCCGCAAAGCAGCCAGGGAGAAGTGGGAAGTGAGGGCAGGAAGAATGGGTATTGACGTAAGCGAACTGGGATAGTCAGAGGGACGATGTCCCTCTTTTTTTGGGACATCGTCCCTAGACATATTCACAATAATGCCCCGAATCAACGAGTTCCCGGTACTTCCTCACTACCGACTTAAAATCCTCCCAGGCAGGCTTCTTCATGGAAGGATTCCTTAAAAGTGCTGCCGGATGATAGGTTGGCATCATCAGTCTTGACTTAAAATACTGCCAGGAACCCCTTTCCTTGGTTATTTTTGGTTCCCCGCCTTTAAGTCCTTTCAAAGCGGTAGCCCCCATGGCCACAATAATGACCGGATCGATGAGCTCAATCTGTTGCTCCAGGTATGGCAGGCAGGCTGCCATCTCCTCCTTCTCCGGCTTTCGGTTGCCCGGCGGACGGCACTTAACAATATTGCTTATGAATACATGCTCATCCCGGCTGAAGTTGCACGCCGTAAGGATCTTGTCAATCAACTTCCCTGCTTTTCCTATAAATGCTACACCTTCACGGTCTTCATCAGCCCCGGGAGCTTCTCCTATAAGCATTATCCTGGCTGACGGGTTACCGCTGCCAAAAACCGGCTGGTTCCTTGAAGCATGCAAAGGGCATTTTTTGCAATTCCTGACTTCCTCTCTGAGCTCTTCGAAACGGTAGGATAATTCATCCATAAAAAAATATTACAGATACAAAGATCAACAATATGAATATCAAGAAGACATTCTTATAATGTGATATATATCATAAGTCAACAGCGTGATTCGCTCCTCAAAAAAATAGTCCACAGGTTAGTTCTCAGGCAATAAAATATCAGTTTTCCGGAAGCACTGAGGTTTCCGGTAATGACAAATTTCCTCTGTAGAAAAGTTAAAATTGTGCTGGATCCCTGATACAGTCAGGTTCAGAACCCATTCTGGGATCCCCAAAATGCGAAACCCACCCCTATGATCACAGCGATGATGAAGTAGATCACAAATGCTATCAGCATGAAGATTAGGCTGGCTTTTGCCCAGTTCGCCTTACTGGTGTTAGTGTTGCCGAAACCCCATACAAATAACATAATAATGTTCACAATGGGGATGGCCATAATTATGAATGTAATGATCCAGTCACCAAGGGTGACAGGCGGAGGATTTTGTGGTTGCTGTGGTTGCTGAACATTCTGTCCGGCAGGCTGATTAACATTTTCCATAAAAATAATTTTTTGATAATTATAAGAACCTGGGTACTTTAGAGTGTTAAATATAATAGAAATCCGTTGATAAGACAAGTCAAAAATGAATGAATTCATAGAACCCCCTAAAACTCAGTAGATGGAAAAGTGCCTTCATGACCCATCCCGATGATATGAAGCGACGGGTAAAGCTGACATCAAAATTCACAGTACCCGAAAATTTTACTTGAAAACCGTTCGATCTTAACTGGCAGGAAAAACAAAATCAGTTAAAGCAGACCAGGTACTGATCTTGTTGCCATTAAAACTCCCAATAAATCCTTGAAATTATTATAATCTTTTATTATATTTATGGCCAGCTAGTTACTAAGCCAGGTTATCCCATTTTGTATTTATTGGATCAATTCAACCTTTGATTTGAAGAGGTGATTAGTTTAACGCTTAAAACCAAATAAATCATGAAACCAATCCTCAGACTATCAGTATTCTTTATGCTGTTAAGCATTTCGTTTTCTTTATTGTCGCAGAATGTCGGAATAGGTGTCGATCCGCCTATGCATAAGCTCGATGTTGCCGGTGATATTAATTTATCGGCCGGCAGCAAGTACTTAATAGATAATGCCACCGTACTTCAATATCCGGGAAATTTCAACATTTTCATCGGGGATGAAGCCGGCAAGGATAATACAACAGGCGAGCGCGGAGTTTTTATCGGATACCAGGCCGGCCATCACAATACAAGCGGCGGCCATAATATCAATATTGGCTACAAAGCCGGGTTCTATGACACTACCGGGCAATATAATACCAACCTCGGGTATATGGCCGGTTTTAATAATATCATAGGCACTAATAACACCATGATCGGATACCAGACCGGATACGATAATGTAGCAGATTATAACACTTTTATCGGTTATAAGGCAGGAAACAAAAATCAAAGCGGAGAATATGGAACCTTCCTTGGCGACAGGGCAGGCTACTTTAATACATCAGGTGTGCGCAATACTTTCCTGGGATATCAGGCCGGATATGAAAATGATAATGGAAATAACAACATTTACATTGGTTACCGGGCTGGATCATCCAGCACTTCTGGCTCCGGGAATATGGCAATAGGGTATCTTGCTGGTTTTAATAACACAGCAACTAACAATACATTTATTGGATATGAATCGGGATATTCTGTCACTACCGGCGCTGAAAATACACTTATCGGATTTCAATCCGGCAGAAACACTACAGGTTGGAATAATGTATTCCTGGGATTTAAAGCTGGCTTCAACTGCACATCAGGCAACAACAATATCCTGATAGGCTGTAATGCAGGAGAAAACAGGTCAGGTGACCAGGGTATCATGATCGGCTATGCCGCCGGTAAAAACAATACAAGAAATGGAAATATATATATCGGTCATGCGGCAGGCGAACAGGACACAACCGGGCAGGATAACGTCTTCATAGGCCCTTACGCCGGACAGCTCAACGGACCCGGACAGAACAATGTGTACGTTGGTTCCAATTCGGGCAAAAATTGTATAGCAAATAATAATGTATTCATCGGATACCTGAGCGGCCTTACGGATTCAATAGGTGCTAATAATGTTTTTGTAGGATCTCATTCAGGGATGAATAATAAGGTGGGAGATGATAATGTATTTATTGGAAACACTGCCGGTGAAAAAACCACTACCAATAACAACGTGATGATAGGGGCAGGTGCGGGACTAAACAATGTAGAAGGCCATTCAAACACCTATATAGGCCGCTGGGCAGGAATAAATGCAACCGGCAGCAACAATGTCTTCATTGGCGACCGTGCTGGCATTAACGAAACCGGTAGCGGTAAGCTTTATATTGAAAATTCCGAAGAATCGGAACCATTGATATACGGGGATTTCTTCAATGATTATGTTAAGATAAACGACGTGCTCAAGCTGAACCCGATCTCAACTGCACCGTCAGTATCAGGTACCGGTGATGCAGGCACTATGTACATCGATGCATCCGACAATAACACCCTGAAAGTCTGGGACGGAACGACCTGGCAATCCTGCTGGTAGTGTCTTAATTGCCACCACCAACAGTAAAGGTTGTCCCGACAGGTATGGCCATGGTTGCGCCATCCTCTATGTTAAGATGATCTACAGTAGGGTTTGACCCTGTGAAATCGGCAGGGTAATAGTCGCCCATAAGCATCTCAGGTATCGTTACTGTACATCCCGGTCCGGGTACAGCACCATCGCTCCAGTTGGAAGGGTTGTTCCATTCATTGGTAAATCCCAACCAGCACCCCGGGGGCATTATATGAACTTCGTAATCTTCTGTTTCGCCATAATTATAATTGGAACATGGATCAATTGAAGTAGTGTAGTAAACTTCCCTTACTCTTAATCTAACAGTGCCAAGGAATGCCGAATCAGGGACATTGAAATAGAGGGTATCGTTTGTTTCAGAAGGTATTGAGGTTAGCTCACCAAGTTTTTCATAACTTTCAAAGGTTCCATTCCGGTTGAAATCGATCCAGGCTGCTATATTATTACCTGAGCTATGAGTTCCCGGACTTACAATCAACTGATAGCTGCTGTCGATCACTAAATGTGTGGTAACATTTTGGTAAAATGTATAATAAGGTGATGAGGATGCCCCGGTGGGATTACTGAGGGAAGCAACTTCAACAAGGCTGATGTAATCACCCACTCCGGTGCCGGAAGTGTAAGCAGGAATGCAATAATCAAGCTCAACCATCCTGTAACCTGCCGGGTCGGTATTATCAGGTGCCCTTGTCACTGAGCTGCTGTCGGTGAGGATAAGCCCGGTGCATTCAGCATCGATGAAATTGCCCGTTGGTGCTACGGGGCTTATATCACCGGCAAGCCAGAAAAAATTATTGCCGCCCGTTAAAGTTTGCACCCCCGTCACAGTTATGTCTCCCGTCGCCGGAGTTGCTGATCCGAACAGCGTGGATGTCCCGAAAGTGCTCGTGTTTCCGGTATAGTATACAGAAAGTCCGGTAAGGTCCGACAGGTCAGTGGTGCCTTCAAGATTAAAAGTGAGGGATTGAAGGTCAAAAGCATTTAAAGAACCTGACAACTCTATCCTAACTCCCAGTATCTCAGCATTTGTTTCGCCGGGGGCTATACCGTCAAGGTTATCATGCAGGGCAGTTGAGGAAACATAAGCCATATCAGCATTCGTGACAATAACCGAATCGATATGTGGAAGGCAGTTGAAGGAGGTAACAGTAACCACAATCGTATCTTCCGAATTGATGGGGTCGAATGTCACATCCACGGTTCCGCCACTAATGATTCCGCTTCCCAGCAACTGGTAATCATCTGAAACAGCAACCCTCGCACCCTCCTGGTCGCAGGTAACCGTGATCTGTCCTGAACCAACAGGCAGATCGGCAGGATGTGAAACCGTCATTGCTGCCGGAGGAGCTGTTCTGACCATTAACGAAGGGTCGCCGAAGATAGTCCAGGTATCGGTCATTTCATCGCCCTGCGAGCCATATGCATCATTCATGTTCATACACCCATTCATGCATATACCCCCAAAAGTTCTTTTTATGTTTGAAGGATAGCTCTCCACCAGTATATCCACCATCTCATCCTGTCCGCGCATAGGCGGGTTCCAGCTCTGGTTGATAGTTGACATGATCGTTGCAATGGCTCCTGAAGGCTGCCCGTTTTGAGTTGCCCTGAGCCATGCTTCACCAAAACAGGTGTTGCCGACAAAATTTCCATTCACACAGGCTACTGAAATTATAAAAGGCAGCATCTCATTGTTTGTAAGGGCATTCACGCCAGTTGTACTGAAACCGGATGAACTCCATGAATATGTGCTGCCATGCCCTGTATAAGTAATAATGCCGATACCTGCATCGATTTCATTTCCAACCATTGTCGATGTGGGATTCCCTGTAGCGTCTTCTCCACCCTGGCTACCGTCATAGAGTTCAGCGCCGTAAGTGTAAGTAAAGTTCATGTAATCGGTACGTATGTTCCGCTGGTGCTCCCAATCATATTCATTGTCATCGCCCGGGCCCTGGTCTGATGCAATGCACATGGCACGTTCAAAAGAGCCCAGTGTAGTGCTGGGATTCTTTTCATAATCTATGGTGCGCTGCACCTGGGTCTGAACGTCAGTATTGCTCTCTGCCGAAAAACGTCCTACAAAGAGATCGGGATAATGATCACTTCCGACAATATAGCCATACTCATTGTCAGAGTCACCCGCTGAAGTGGAAGATGTGGGCACTTGTGCCGCATCACCTACCAGCAGCAGAAAAGTGAGGCCACTATTATTGTAGTAGTCTGTAACATAGGTTTTGATAGCGGAAGCGCTTGTCCCGATCGTGCTTACATCAACCATTTCGGTGGGTATCCCCGACATGTTCTTCCAGTCGACAAGCTCCTGCATATCAGCCATGAACGGGCCGTGTGAAATAATGAGCATATTACCGTCTTCCTCGACTGGAGTGTATCTGGAAGCTCCTTTGTATTCCGGATAATTGAGGAAATTTCTGCTGTAGATCCCTTTGAAATTCCGATCAATCTTCCCGTCTTCCTGTCTACCCATCAACTGGTTCTCGCCCTTATTGTCCGCTGCCTCAACTTCCAGGATCAGTTTTGTGTACACTCTCAAAACCTTCTGCACCGCATTGTACCTGAAGGGGTAAATAACAACCACTTGTCCGCGCACATCCCGGATAATATGCGGCCTGCGGAGTTTGGCAACAACCCCGGGCCAGAATGCATCGGTTTCGTATTCCCTGCCGTATGTGTAAGGCACTTCTTCAGGGTCTATGTCCCTGGTAAGGTTTCCTTTGGAAGGGATGATATTTATATTCTCAAAATCAATATACTCCTCCTCGATAATATTAATCGTCATGCGTGCCTTATCTGGAATTGCGAGTGAGGCTGTGAGTTTTTCAAGGTCGGGTGCCCCCTTGATGAGCATGGGGGTACTGTTGCCGGATGTAACATTAATTTCGGTTTTACCAGCCTCAGACCTGACGATCTCTTTCCAGTAACCCTTAGTTATGATCTCTATTCTTGAAGTTTCCACATCTGAATAGAGCAATTTCAACTGTGCTTCAGCGGCTTCCGGCGATGAGGTCTCAACCCACGTCTTATGGGATATAATATTTTGCAGCACAGGTATGGTTGATTGTGACAGTGCGTATGCAGGCAGGATCAATAGAATATATAGTGCTAAGGCTTTCCCGTTCATAAATTCACTTTTAGATTAATCCATATAAAGGTAATTCGTAATGCTGAATTCCAAAAAAAGGGACGTCGTCTCTAAAATTTTGGGACATCGTCCCTCCTAAGAATAATTTATGGCACAATTATAGATTTAAAAAATAATGAACTGTTTTTATGAATTTTATAATTTTACTGCTAGCTGTTTTAATAAATTTTACAGAAATTCTTCTTAAAAAAATTAGTAAAAAATGAGACGTCGTCTCTTTGAGACCGGGTAAACACTTTTAAAAATTAATTGTTAGAGTTTTTGCTTCACCAGCTCTTAAATATTAAATCATTAAATAATAGTATAATCCGAAAAAACCAATTTCGACATGTTTTCCAGAACAGGAATTATTTTTCTGGCCTTAATCCTGCTTTTCACCTTAAAACTTAATGCCCAGACCGATTCACTTGTACTCAAGAATGGAGATTATATTGTAGGCGAGGTTAAAGGGCTCTACCGCAATGTCCTTACTATTGAGACCGACTACAGTGATGACGATTTCAAGATCGAATGGGATGGCGTTAAAGAGATCTATTGCGAAACCTATTTCCTTATCTCCCTTACCGACGGGAAACGCTTCAACGGTTACCTGCGGTCTTCAGGGCCAGGAAAAGTGAATATATTAACAGATCTCGGACAGGAGATAGAGGTAGTACAAGATGACATTGTCATACTTGAGGATATAAATGAGGGTTTCTGGAGCCGTCTCTATGCTTCCGTTGATTTTGGCTTTGACCTCACAAAATCGAAAAACCTCACGCAATTCTCTATGCGAAGCAGCGCAGGCTACATCGCCAGGAGATGGCAGTTGGACCTCTCTTATAATTCACTGAGATCAAAACAGGATGATACTGAAGATATCCTGAGGAACGACGGAAGCGGAACCTTTAAATATTTCCTGCCCCGCGACTGGTACCCGCTGGCCTCGCTTGAATTCCTGTCAAATACCGAACAAGACTTGCAGCTTAGAACAACTTCAAAGATTGGACTTGGAAAGTATATTGTTCATACCAATCGAACCTACTGGGGCTTCTCAGCAGGGGCAAACAACAACAATGAGCAATACCTGGTAGATACCATCCCCGACAGGAACACATGGGAAGGTTTCATCGGCACTGAACTTAACTTCTTCAACATCGGTGACCTGGATCTGCTTACCACTGTAGTTGCTTACCCGAGTATCACAGATGCAGGAAGATGGCGTACTGATTTTAAATTCGATGCAAAATATGACCTTCCGCTTGATTTCTATATCAAGCTTGGCTTTACACTGAACTACGACAACAGGCCTCCCGCAGGATCATCCGAGTCTGATTATGTACTTCACACCGGGTTTGGTTGGGAATGGTAAAGACCTTTAATTTACGTTGAAAGTATACTGTTCGTAATTATATTTGTCTGAAACTTTCAATACAAAAACTATAAATATCCATCAATAAAACCAGTTAAATGAAAAAGATCCTGGGTTTTTTAAGTATCCTGCTGCTTACCTCCTGCGGCAGCAGTGTTTCGGTATCGTACGATTACGATAAAGAAGCTGATTTCTCACAATACGAAACATTTGAATATTACGGCTGGGCTAAGGAGAGCGACAAGATACTGAACGAATTCGACAAGCGGCGGATCGAAGAAGCCGTTGGCGGACAAATGGCCGACCGAGGGTTGGAATATGTTGAGAGCGGAGGCGACCTTGTCGTTTCCCTGTTCATTGTTGTTGACGAGAAAACCGGTGTTTCTGCCTATACCGACCACTATTCCATGGGTGGACCCTACGGAACCTTCAGGTACGGCCCCGGATGGGGATGGGGCTACGGCCATTCGGTGACCAGGTATCATGAATATGACTACCTGCAGGGCACCCTTGTGATAGATGTATTTGACAGGGAGGAGAAAAAACTGGTCTGGCAGGGTATCGGAACCGGAACAGTGGACGAAAACCCGCAAAACCGTGAAAGAGGTATCAACAAAGCTGTCGCTAAGATCATGGCTTATTTCCCGATAAAACCGGTGGACGATTGATTTGATATAGCATCGACTGCTGAATTGAACCTCTTCGAATAATACCTCACCACCCGGTCCCCCTCTCCCCGGGTTTTCATACTTTTGCACCTGTAAATATCATTCAATCCCATTCAATGATCAATTACAAGCTTCAATCGATGGCCACGGGAAAGGTATTCGACGACACAGGCTGGCTGCTGTCGGCCCCCGGTGAGGACATTCCCGGCCTGGTAAGGGCAGTGTATGGCATAAAGCAAATAGAACTCAGGGATGAGTATTATGGCCTGTACAAGTTCGCCGACTGGCTGCCCATAATCCGGATACTGGAAGGTTCCTCTGCACCCGTCACCTATAAAAGTAAAGGTCTGGCAGAATTTCTGGGGCTTTCCAACCTGTTTATCACATTCAGCGGTTACTGGCCTGAAAAGGGAGCCACTATGGACACCTGCTCCTTCAAGGAGACCGAGGCCTATTCGGTTTGCGGCAGGCTGGATCCCTCCGAAGAAAAAGTGCTTGTAGTTGCATCGGCCGGCAATACGGCACGGTCGTTCGCAAGGGTATGCTCCGACAATGAGATACCATTGCTGCTCTGCGTCCCTGAGGATAATATTGATTCATTGTGGTTCGACAAGCCGATAAATGAATATGTAAAACTGATCGTATCCCGCACAGGAAGTGATTACTTCGATGCCATCCATCTTTCCAACATAGCTATTGAAATGGACGGGTTCATTCCCGAAGGAGGCGCCAAAAACGTCGCCCGCCGTGATGGTATGGGGACCACAACCCTTTCGGCAGTTACAACTATCGGCCGGATACCTGACTATTATTTCCAGGCCATCGGCAGCGGTACAGGTGCCATTGCCGCGTGGGAAGCCAATCTCCGCCTTATCGAGGACGGCCGGTGGGGCTTCAACAAAATGAAGCTGATGGTGTCGCAGAACAAGCCGTTTGTGCCCATCCATGATGCATGGAAAATGCGCTCGCGCGAAATGCTTCCAATTGATGACCACCAGGCACGGAAACAGGTGGAAGAGATAATGGCTAAAGTCCTTTCGAACAGGAAACCACCCTACTCACTGCCCGGCGGACTCTTCGATGCGCTGAGCGATGCCGGTGGAGAGGTGCTTATAGCTTCGAACGAGGAAGCCATTGCTGCAGGAAAGTTATTCGAGGAAACTGAAGGCATCGACCTGCACCCCGCTGCCAAAGTAGCCGTTGCTACGCTCATGAATGCCGTTAAGGAGAACAAGGTGGAAAAAGATGCCATCATTATGCTCAATGCTACCGGTGGCGGTGAAGAACGCTTCCGGAAAGACAAGAAACTATATTACCTTGAACCTTCCCTGGTTTTCGACATCAACCCCGACCCGGATGAGGTAAAAGCCAGGATAAGGGAACTCTATTCTTAGAGCTAAGGGTTGAGAGCTTAGAGTTTAGATTATTTGCGAATGAGGATTTACAAATTACGATTTCATCTCAAATCTCAACACTCAAATCTCAAATCTGTTATTTTACCCAATCCGCTATAAACAAATTCGTAGCCCTTGTTCCGCCGTTATTCCGGTTGGAAGAAAAGATCAGCTTCTTCCCGTCGAACGAAAACATGGGGAATGCGTCGAAAACATTGTCATAGGTGATCTGCTCCAGCCCGGTGCCGTCGAGGTTGATCATATAAAGATTGAACTGATACCCTCTGTCAGAAGCATGGTTGGAGCTGAAAATGATCTTTTGACCGGAAGGGTGGAAAAAAGGCGCCCAGTTGGCTTTGCCAAGATCGGTGATCTTCTGCAGGTCCGATCCGTCAACGTTGCACACATAGATCTCCATGTTGGTGGGCATCACAAGACCATCGGCCAGCAATTCCTTGTAGATCCTTTTCTCCTCTTCCGTCTCCGGTCTTGATGACCTGAATACGAGTTTCGTACCATCGGGCGAAAAGAACGCCCCGCCGTCGTACCCAAGCTGGAAAGTCACCTGCCTTACATCTGAGCCATCGATATTCATCGTGTAGAGCTCCAGGTCTCCGCTCCTAAGCGAGGTGAAAACGATCTTATCGCCGTTCGGCGAAACAGTGGCCTCTGCATCATAGCCAGGCTCATTGGTTAGTTTATCTATGATATTGCCTTCAAGGTCGGCCACATAAATATCATACTCGGGATAGATCGGCCATACATATCTGCCGTCTTCCCTCGGTTCAGGAGGCGGCGGGCACTCCTTCCCTCCTTCATGAGTGGAAGCATACAAGATCGACTTGTTCCCGGGCATAAAGTAAGCACAGGTGGTCCTGCCGAAACCAGTACTGATAAGTTGCGGCATTTCCTCGCCCATATTGGCTTCTTCCAGCACTGCATAGTGGATCTGGTCGCATTCATGACCCCATCCTTCATAATTGGTCTGGAAGGTGATCATCCTGTCGTCGAAGCTGAAATAAGCCTCTGCATTGTCACCACCGAAAGTAAGCTGCCTTACGTTGGCAAGGTGCTTTTCCTGTTCATAGTGCACAATGCCTTCCGTTTCTGCTTTGTCTTCCCTTTCTCCGGTATTTTTCTCTCCACCACCGGTTGTACAGGAGATCAATACTACCAATCCTAATATTCCAATAATTGAGTTCATTGAATAGCGCTAATTTAGAATGTTTATAAACTACCACAAATGTAAGAGGTTTTAATTGATTAAATTTGTCAATTCCAAAACCAGCCCCTATGAAGCGTTTCCTTCTCTTTTTGCTTTTACTGCCTCTTTGTTACGGAAGCTTCGCCCAGTATCCGGCCCGTACAGTAGCCGAATGGGAGCCTGCCAAAGGAACGCTCATTAGATGGCCGCTTGGCATTCCGGCAATGCTCGTTGTAGAGCTTGCACAGGACGACTCCCTATATGTCCTGGTCGAAAACACGTCCCAGCAAAACCAGGCAACAGCACATTTCAACTCCCTTGGGGTCAATATGGATCACTGCAGGTTCATTTTTGCCGACACTTACTCGCACTGGACGCGCGACTGGGGCCCGCACTATGTGTTCGATGAACAAGGTAAAGCACACATTGCCGATCCTGTTTTCGACGGCTACCCATGGGTGCCGGGTTGCAACACAACAACCCTGGCCAGAGGCGAGCACCAGCGGGGATATGAAGAGGATGATGCGGTAAACATGGCACTGGCCGAACAATTGGGCCTTCCAATTATCTCAATGCCATTGTACCTCACAGGTGGCAATATAATGACCGATGGCCACGGGCAGGCTGTATCCACTAGGCAAATGCTCGATGAAAACAGCCCCATCTGCAATGAGGAATGCTTTTACAACACCACTGCCGACTCGATGGGACTGACTAGCTATACCATTGTTGAAAACCCTGAGATCTATGGAATACAGCACATCGATTGCTACGCAAAATTCCTTGATGAAGAAACGGTGCTGGTGAAATCGGTAGAGACATGGCATCCGGAATACAACTGTATTGAGGAGCTTGCAAGTCATTTGGGCAGTTTGAACAACTGCTATGGCAGGCCATATAACGTAATCAGGATCGACTGCGGATCATATAACGGCAGTGAAGTGGCCGCATATACCAATAGCCTCATCCTCAACGGGAAAGTCCTGGTGCCTACATTCGGAATAGAAACCGATGTAACAGCGATCGAAACCTATGAAGAGGCAATGCCTGGCTATGAAGTAATTGGGTTTTATTATGATGCATGGTATTATTTTGATGCACTGCATTGCCGTACCATGGGAATATTCGATCCTGAAATGCTCCGGATCTGGCATAAGCCACGAAAAAAAGTAGCTGCCGACGAACCGGTAGAGATCATCGCCCTGGTAGATGACCGCAGCAATTCAGGGCTTATCGATAACTCACTGATGGTTTATTGGAGGGAAGAGGGCGGTTTTTCATGGAACCAGGAACTATTCTTCCCGGCTTATGGTATCGATTCATTCAACGCGATGCTGCCTTCTTTTCCTGATGGCACAAAAGTGGAATATTATCTTTCTGCAGCAGATTCATCAGGCAGGGCCGAAAAACTACCCCGGACAGCTCCCTTCGATCATTATTTATTTGAATCTTCAAGCCTGGTTACCCGGGTTGATCTGCCAGTCGGGCCTGATAACTTTTCAATGAACGTTTTCAGCAATGATCATGGCCAAAATATGGTCATTCACACAAAAGCGCCGGCCGGAAAAAGGTATACCCTCAAAATATACAACCTGCAAGGCATTCCTGTTCAGGACCTCGGCAACCTCCAGGGTGAAACGAGGATCACCTGGAACGGGGCAGGGATGCCAGGAAAACCTGCACAAGGGATCTACCTGGTGGTTTTACATTCAGCGGGCTTAAAAATTTCAAAAAAAATCATTCTCAGCCACTGATCTTTTGCAACCCTTTTTTCTTTCTTTTGTCATTGAAATTAGAAAGTGGTTGATCCCACAAGATTATTAATTGCTGAAAAAACCAAAAAACACCAGTGTCATGAAAAAAATTCTAGTACTGCTTATTGCTATTATTTCTTTTGGTGCCCTCAATGCACAGAGTGAACAGTCGACAGACGTGGAAAAGGGCATTCACAAAGTGAACTTCATCCCGGTTGCATATTCATACGAAGCCCGGATTGCACAGGCACAAACTTTTATGATCCAGCCCTCTTTCGGGTTTAACTGGATCTCTAGCAGCGCAGCCTACCCTACCATGCAGCTTACTTCTTTCTACAGGTATTACTACAACTTTGATAAGCGAAACGCAAAAGGGAAAAGAACGATCAAGAACTCAGCAAACTATTTCGGGGCCATGATGAGCTTCAGCTTCTGGAATGCCGCCTGGTCAGGCAATGTTACAAGCGAAGATTATATACCGTACTGGGCTGCCGGTCCGGTTTGGGGCATCCAGCGTAATTACCGCAGTCATTTCAGCCTGGGCCTCACCCTTGGTCCCATGCTCAGCGTTGGGAACAAAGGCTTCCGCGCCGATGGTTATTTTGAACTTACCCTGGGGTTCTGGCTTGGGAGATAGAGTTTAGAGTTTAGAGCTTAGAGTTTAGATGGGTTTGGAATTTGGTGCCTGGAATTTGGAATTTACTCCCAACAGGCTTGAATCTTCTAAACATTATCCGCAGATGGCTTGTTCTATTTCTATAACAATGAAATAGAATGAGTTTATTCAATGCCATAATCACAAAAATATTCCCCAAACCCGACAAGATCACTTCGGGTGACCAGCCGGTAATATCTGAACCGATCAAAAGGAGTATCAAGTTCAAGGAAAAATATAACCAGTGGATCGATTCGGAACAGGCCGGCCATGTTATCTCCAACATCCTGCAGGGATATAATAACTACATTATTTCAGGCAGGCCAGGCATACCCATAGGCACTTACAAGGGCAACGGGTTATCAGGGTTTTATCTTGAAGGTGAATCAACGGTCAGTGACAACATATATAGCTTTTTGCTCGACTACATCAAGGAAAAAGTGTCGTCGCTAAATTACAGGTTCTACCGCAGCCTCTATGAAGCAAAGGAAAGATCGGGGAAAATTCATTCAAAAGAACAGTATTACTTCAAGCCCATTCCCTCAAGCTATGAGCTGCCTGTTGCCCAGGAGTACGGAAATTTAACCCTTGAGGTCGACAGGATAGACGAGGAGGTAACCTACCTGAAAATAATGGCAACTCACTACGCAGGCTTTGATTACCAGTCGCCCAAGGACTTTGACGAGCTTATAAGCCATATTTTCAGTAAATAAGCCAGGCTTTCCTTATCTTCGAAGGCTGTCAATCTTATCATGGGAAAAGGTTTACTCAGTTTTACGCAAAACGGTATTTATTGTGAAAAAGCCGGTGTGTACATCGATCCATGGAGGCCGGTTGAAAAGGCAATTATCACCCATGGCCACGCCGATCATTCCAGGTGGGGCAACAAAGAATATATTTCCCACCATCACTCTGTGCCAATAATTAAAAACAGGCTGGGCGAAATAAACATCAGAGGGATTGAATACGATGACCCTTTTACTGTGAATGGTATCAGTTTCTCGCTGCACCCTGCCGGTCACATCCCCGGTTCTGCCCAGGTGAGGGTTGAGCATAAGGGCGAGGTCTGGGTTGTTTCAGGGGATTATAAGTTAACCGATGACGGTCTCTCTGCTCCCTTCGAGCCTGTCAAATGCCACACCTTCATTACCGAATGCACTTTCGGACTGCCTGTTTTCCGCTGGAAGGAGCAGGCTGAAGTACTGGAAGAGATCAACAAATGGTGGAAAACAAACAGGGAAAAAGGCATTACGTCGATACTGATCGCTTATTCACTGGGCAAAGCACAAAGGTTGCTCAAAGGCATTGATCATTCCGCCGGCAGGGTCTTCACTCACGGCGCCATTGAAAATATGAACGAAGTAATAAGGGGGATGGGTATTGAACTGCCTGTTTCTACAAGGATCACACGGGATGTCAAAAAAGAAAATTTCAGGGGTGAACTGGTGCTCGCACCCCCTTCGGCGATTGCTTCCCCCTGGATACGCAAATTCAATCCATATTCGCTTGGAATTGCCTCGGGATGGATGGCGCTCAGAGGCATGAGGCGCAGGCGTGCTGCCGACAGGGGTTTCGTGCTCTCCGATCATGCCGACTGGGAAGGGCTGAACAAGGCAATAGAACAAACAGGGGCCGAAAAGATCATCACCACACACGGATATACAGATATTTTCACCGAATGGCTGAAGGAAAAAGGATATGATGCTGCGATCGAATCTACTGAATTTGAAGGGGAATCTGTTGATACAGATCATGTGGAGGGGCAGGAATGAAAGAATTTGCCGAACTTTTCAGGAAGATCGATGAATCGAACAAGACCAATACCAAGGTAGAGGCCCTGGTAGATTATTTCAGCAAAGCTGATGACCGGGATAAACTTTGGGCTATCGCGATAATGTCGCACCGCCGTCCGAAAAGGCCCGTGAACACGACTTTACTGAGGGTCTGGGCTGCCATTGAGGCCGGCATCCCTGCCTGGCTTTTTGAAGAAACCTATCATGTGGTCGGCGACCTGGCCGAAACCATCACACTCGTACTCCCTGACCAGCAAGAGGAGAACGCCGATACACTTACAAGTGTCATCAACGAGCTCATCGGCCTTGCCAAAAAAGAAGAAAACCAAAAGAGGGAATACATAACGGGCAAATGGAAAAAGTATCACAGGAATGAGCGGTTCGTGTTCAATAAGATCATAACGGGCGGTTTCAGGATGGGCGTGAGCCAGAAGCTGATGACCAGGGCACTTTCCAAAGCCACAGGCATTGATGAAAACATCCTGGCACACCGGCTGATGGGGAACTGGAACCCACAGAAAGACGATTTCACCAAAACCATCCTCGAAGGTTCCGTTGAAGATGACTTTTCAAAACCTTACCCGTTTTTCCTGGCCTATCCCCTGGAAGACAATCCGGATGATCTCGGTGATCCGGCCCGCTGGTCGGCAGAAAGGAAATGGGACGGCATAAGGGGGCAGATCATAGTGAGGCAGGGGAATGTATATGTGTGGTCGAGGGGAGAGGAGCTGGTAACTGAAAAATATCCGGAATTTGAAATACTTCCGGACCTTCTGCCGGATGGTACGGTGATAGATGGTGAGATCCTTCCCTACAGGGACGACGTCCCTCTTCCATTTCAGAAACTACAGACCCGCATAGGCAGGAAAAATGTCTCCAAAAAACAACTGGAAACCACACCGGTGGTTTTCATGGCCTTCGACTTGCTTGAAGATGACGGCAAAGATATGAGGGAAAAGCCCTTTGCGAAGCGGAGGAAAAGGCTGGAGCAGATACTGGATCTGGTGAAAGAAGAAAAAAGTCCGCTGATCCTGTCCCCTGTAGTAAAGTTCTCAACCTGGGATGAGCTTGCCTCAGAACGCGAACGGTCGAGGGAGCTGCGCTGTGAAGGGATCATGTTAAAAGAGAAAGATTCCGGGTATGAAGTAGGCCGTAAAAAAGGAGGTTGGTGGAAGTGGAAGATCGACCCATATACTATAGATGCTGTACTCACCTATGCTATGCGAGGGCATGGAAGAAGGGCCAACCTTTACACCGATTACACTTTCGGATTATGGCACGAAGGCGAGCTGGTCACTTTTGCAAAGGCTTACTCCGGACTGACCGATGATGAATTGAGGGAAGTTGACCGCTTTGTCAGGTCCAACACCATCGACCGTTTTGGCCCGGTGAGACAGGTTAAGCCCGAACTGGTTTTTGAGCTGGCATTTGAAGGCATAGCCAGATCGGGCCGGCACAAGTCGGGGGTGGCAGTGCGGTTCCCAAGGATCCACAGGTGGAGGAAAGACAAGAAGATAGAGGAGGCGAATACGCTGGAGGACCTGGAGGGGTTGATAATGGAGTGAGAGTTTAGAGTTTAGAGCTTAGAGTTTAGATAGTTTGGGATTCGGGATTTGAGTTTTGGGGTTTGCTTGGAATTTGGAATTTATAATATATGGATCTGTCGATAGCCCATAACTGGTTCAGTAAAAGAGGCTGGAAGCCCAAGCAATTCCAGTTCGACACCTGGAGGGCCTATGCCTCAGGCTATCACGGGCTGCTCAATGCCCCTACCGGAACGGGCAAGACACTCGCGTTATGGATCCCGGCCGCATTGGATGTAAACCGGAAATATGACGGTGATGCTGATAAGATCTCAAAAGCAGGTTTGCAGGTCCTGTGGATCACACCTCTACGATCGCTGAGCAAAGAGATACTCAAGGCAACCACCGAATTCTGCGCTGAAACAGGCATTCCCATAGAAACCGGCATCCGGACGGGAGATACAAGCCAGTCGGTAAGGGCCCGCCAGAAAAGGAAAATGCCCGGGCTGCTTATCACTACACCTGAAAGCCTGCACCTGCTGCTGGCACAAAAAGGATACGATAAAACCTTTAAGAACCTTAAAGCCGTCGTTGTTGACGAATGGCACGAGTTGCTCGGGTCAAAGAGGGGAGTCCAGGTAGAGCTGGCGTTGTCACGCATGAAAACGATCTCGGAAGGGATGCGGATCTGGGGCATCTCGGCCACGATCGGCAATCTTGATGAAGCACGGGAAGTGCTTTTCGGTACTGACACAACAGGAATGAAAACAACCCTCATCCGGTCGAAAATAAAAAAGAAAATAGAAGTCAGGTCTATTCTCCCCGATGAGATAGAAAGGTTTCCCTGGGGCGGACATCTTGGAATCAAGTTGCTTGAGAAAGTCATTCCCATCATAAAAAAAAGCAAGACAACACTGCTTTTCACAAATACACGATCGCAGACTGAGATCTGGTTCCAGCGGATCCATGACGCCGCCCCCGAGCTCAGCGGACTTATCGCAATGCATCATGGTTCGCTCAGCCGGGAGGTACGGGAATGGGTGGAAGACGCGTTGAGGGCGGAGAAGCTGAAAGCGGTAATCTGCACTTCCAGCCTCGACCTGGGTGTGGACTTCTCCCCTGTAGAAACTGTCATCCAGGTTGGGAGTCCGAAGGGGGTGGCCCGGTTCATGCAGAGAGCGGGACGAAGCGGTCATCAGCCAGGAGCCACAAGTCGCATTTACTTCCTTCCTACCCATGCCATAGAATTGATAGAAGCTGCCGGTCTGAGGGAAGCCGTTAACGAGGGGAATATCGAGGCCAGAACGCCCTATGTCAGGTCGTTCGATGTGCTGGCCCAGTACCTTGTAACGCTGGCTGTCTCGGATGGCTTCAGGCCGGAAGAAATTTTGAAAGAAGTAAGGAATACCTTCAGCTTCAATTCAATAACAGATAAGGAATGGGGGTGGGTGTTGAATTTCATTACAAAAGGCAGCCAGTCGTTACACGCCTATGACGAATTCCGGAAGGTGATAATTGATGAAGAAGGGCTTTTCAGGGTGATGAGCCGGAGGATAGCTATGTACCACCGGATGTCGGTAGGGACCATTGTTAGCGACAGCATGCTTAAGGTAAAATACCTGAAGGGCGGGAACCTGGGAAGTATCGAAGAATGGTTCATTTCGAAACTGAAGCCCGGGGATGTGTTCTGGTTTGCGGGACGGAGCCTCGAGCTTTACAGGATCAAGGATATGCAGGTACTGGTAAAAAGGTCGAAAGAAAAAAAAGGCCGTATCCCTGCCTGGCTGGGAGGCAGGATGCCCCTCTCGTCGCAAATGAGCGAGGTGCTGAGGGCAAAGCTTGATGAAGCAGCTATTGGGGGCTCAAAGGATGTGGAACTGAAACTCCTTCAGCCTTTGCTGGATAAACAGGCAGAACGATCGGTAGTGCCATCGGTTGATGAGTTCCTGGTCGAAACCTGTCAAACCCGTGAAGGGCACCACGCCTTTTTCTATCCTTTTGAAGGGAGGTATGTACACGAGGCGCTGTCGGCGCTTTTCGCCTACAGGATATCTCAGATGGGACCCATTTCGTTCTCACTGGCTTTCAATGACTATGGCTTTGAACTGCTTTCGTCGGATCCCATTCCTATTGAGAAAGCCATTTCAGAAGGTCTTTTCAGCACGGAGGATCTTACAGGGGACCTTCAGAGGAGCCTGAATGCCTCGGAGATGGCCCGGAGGAAATTCAGGGATATTGCCGTGATCGCAGGTCTGGTATCCCAGGGGTATCCGGGCAACCAGAAAACGACCAAACACCTGCAATCTTCCTCGCAACTGTTTTTTGATGTTTTCAGGGATTACGAAGAGAACAACCTTTTGTACCTGCAGGCATTCAGGGAAACCTTCGAGAACCAGTTGGAGGAGGTGAGGTTAAGGAAAGCCCTGAACAGGATCAACGGACAAAAACTGATCCTCAAAAAAACTGAGAAGCCTTCGCCCTTTTCTTTTCCTATTTTAGTTGACCGGTTGCGCGAGAAGCTCTCTTCGGAAAAGCTGGAAGACCGGATCAGAAAAATGGTTTTACAGTATGATAAATGAAAGCGGTTGTTGCAGACATAAACGGTAACAGTTTCATACTTCACCCATTGAAGGCAGCATACTGGGTGGAAGAAAAAGCTTTGCTCATTGCCGACCTGCACTTTGGCAAGGTGACTCATTTCAGGAAATCAGGGATAGCCGTGCCGGGCGAGAAGGCTTTGGAGGATGTGGTGAAGCTCAACCGCCTGATGGGAGAATTCAAACCGGTAAAAGTTTACTTTTTGGGAGATCTTTTCCATAGCGATTACAACCGGGAGATAAAGTTACTTGAAGGGTTTATTGACAAGTATCCCGGGGTGGGTTTTATACTGATCACCGGCAACCATGATCTTCCCGGATTCCTGCGGGGGATTGAGACGAGAGTTGAAATATTGAACGAAGCGTCCATCGGTGAATTTTCACTTCAGCACAAGTCCTCTGAGCCGGGCAATTCCAAATTTCAGATCTGCGGGCACCTTCATCCTGCTGTAAAACTCAGGGGTCCTTCGAAGCAATATCTGAAGATGCCCTGCTTTCATATTACATCGGGGATGATGGTGTTGCCCTCCTTCGGTAGTTTTACAGGGTCGAAAGTGATAATGCCGAGGAAGGGGGATAGGGTCTTTGTAGTGACGGGGGAGGAGGTTATCGGGGTTGGGTGATTAGTTGACCTCACCCAGTGACTATAGTTACTCAGTAAG
>CAZXWD010000038.1:0-2371 GCA_964644135.1 uncultured Bacteroidales bacterium
TCGCCATACATTTCGGCATCACCGGAGTTTTTGTACTGGACTTCATGATAACCATAATCCTCATTTCCTTCGGTAAGGTACATGAGGGTAAGTACTGAAGTCCATCCGCAGATACTGGTTGCCAGGTTGGAAATGTTTTTTTTGCGGTTCTTTTCGATGGCCGAAAGGAATTTCTTCGGATCACCGCTCACGATCGCATTTGCCGTGACCGCATCAACCTCCACAGCATCTTCATATGAGGGGTAATGGGAGAAATCGGTGCTGATGACAAAAAGGTTGTTGTTGTTGAAATAGGGCTTTAAGGCTTTGGCAATATCGCGGCAGGTTCCGGGGTCCTGCGTTCCAAGCACAATGGGCACTATGCGGATGTCATCCCCCAACCTGTGCTGCAGGAACGGAAGCTGCACTTCGAGGCTGTGCTCGTGCAGATGGGCATCACGCCTGTAGGTGAACACTTTATTGTCTTCCACCAGGTCGCGGGATAACTGCTGGTTTACATTGACCTTTCCCAGCGGGGTGATGTAATCACCCACATTGTATATGGATGCCCCGTTGAAAGAGATATGATGGCTCGATGCCAGGATAAAAATATTATCATAAGACCTTCCGGCATCTACCTGGTTAAAGGCTGAAGCTGCCACTTCGCCCGAAAAGACATATCCGGCATGCGGTGCCAGCACTGCAACAACATTATCGAGCCTTCCGGGTTCGGCATCCCTGAACAATTTATCCAACTGACTATTGAGCTGATCAGGGCTGTTTGGATAAAACTGACCGGCAACTGCCGGATTACGATCTGCACTTTCATTTTCCTGCCCGAAGGCACCTGAGAAAAAAGTCATTAGAAGAACCATGGTCAATCCTTTAAGGAGTTTCATAAATTGAATACTTTAGTACAAAAAGATCTTTAATGCATCCTATAACAAATTTACGAAATGAAAGGCGAAATTAAAAGCGGATTGATCTATTCACTGGTTGCGCTGGGAATCTCTTCTGTTACACTCCAGGTTTTGCTGATGAGGGAGTTGCTTGCCTATACGGGAGGGAATGAGCTTGTTATAGGCATATACCTTTCATTCTGGATGCTTTACACAGGTCTGGGATCCTTCCTTGGAAGGTATTTCAAGACGAATGTTGAAAAACTTGTTCCCCTCTTTCAGTTCATCCTGCTAGCCGTATCTGTTATTTCCTATTTATCGATACCCATGTTAAGGATCCAGCACGGCGATTTCATTTCCGTCATCGGGGTCACTGACCTGATCCTTCTCACCCTGCTGGTGTTGCTCTTGCCCTGCCTTATCCTGGGGATGCTCTTTCCTTTCATTTCAGGGACACTCTATGAAAAGGGCACCGGTAAGCTTTCCTCGTATTCCTATGGATTTGAAGCAGCAGGGAGTATTGTGGGCGGAATCCTTATTGTTGTTCTTTTACTGATATTCCTGGATAACCGCTCTGCCTGGATCTTTTTATTCGCTGTAAACATCCCTGCCATGATCCACTCATCGGGCTTCCTCAGGAACAGGTATTACCGTTTGATGCTCATAACCTTATCGCTCGGGCTTTTGATTGTATGGATCTTTACAGACCCTGAATCACACTTTGAGAAAAAGTTCCTTGCAGGTAAAGAATTGCTGGCTTCTGCTGATACCCCTTATGGCCGGTTAGTGGCTACCGGCTCTGACGGTCAGGTGAATTTTTTTGAAAACTCATCTCCCTTGTTTTCCACCGGGGATATTGTTCCGATTGAAGAACCTGTCCACCTCGGGATGAGCTTTGTGCCTGATCCGCAGAACATCCTGGTAGTGGCAAGCGGGAATCCCGGTTTCATCGATGAACTCATGAAGTACGGCCCTGACAAGATCGATTATGTAACATCAGATCCATGGGCTTTCAGAGTGATTGGTGAGGTTATCGATGTCCCAAAAGCCGATGTCCTGGATCTGATCTTTACCGACCCGCTCATCTTCCTCAGAGAACCCGGCAAGAGCTACGACGTTATCCTTGTTCTGACTCCACCGCCTTCCACAGCGGCCGCTAACCGCTATTATACAACCGACTTTTACGATCTCTGCCGCAGGCACCTTGAAGATGAAGGCATGCTGCTCACCTCCCTTCCCGGGGGCGGTAATTACCTGAACGAAGCTGACCTGCAACTGCACTCTCTTATCTATTCAACACTGAGTGAGACATTCAATTCCGTTGAAATCATTTCGCTCAGCAATAATTACTTCATTGCCGGGAACAGGGAAATAACCCCGGATCTTTTCAGGCATCATCAATTGCTCGAAGGGAAAAACGATTATTACAACCAGAATTACCTCCAGGCAGATCTCACGGCATTCCGCAGCGAGCAGCTCGAATCCCAGCTTGA
>CAZXWD010000038.1:2471-4232 GCA_964644135.1 uncultured Bacteroidales bacterium
TATTCGGGCAACTGGTCAAAAACGTCTTGATGCGCCACCTGCTGCTCAACCAGCTATGGCTGCTGGCATCAGTACTTGCCTTGCCCCTGATGGCCTGGTCGGTGTCAACCTCTCAAGGAGTGCCTGCTGTGCTGGTATATTCAGGATTCGGCTTGCTCACCCTTATCTCGGGTTTCCTAATGGGGGTTCACTTTGGGCTTGGTTCGGTGCTGACTCCCGGGACAGTCAGAGGGATATCATCGGGAAACTATGCCGCCGACCTTGCCGGCTCAGCCCTTGGGGCTTTCATTGTCTCTCTTTTTGTGTTTCCGTTGTTCGGGATCTTCAACAGCAGTTATATGCTTGCGGGCTTTAATTTACTGGTGATCATAATTATGCTGTCACGCAGTAAAATTGTAACTTTACATTAAACCGCACAGCTTATGGGCAACAGGATTTCGAAACGGGATTTTTTGAAGCAGGGATTTACCTGTGCATGTGGTTTAGCTCTTTCAGGGCCGCTGTTTAAAGCAATGGCAGGATTGCCCGGCGGAACCGGTCTGTCCGGTCACACCCCTCCGCTAAAGGACCTGTGGAAATGGAGCAGGGAGGCAATACATTACATTAGTACCCCACGGGGGATAAAATGCAAATTATGCCCCCAGGCCTGCGACATTGAAGAGGGGGAAACAGGCGATTGCCGCACCCGGACTAATGTTGATGGTAAACTCTACACCATTGCTTACGGAAATCCCTGTGCAGTCCACGTTGACCCGATAGAGAAAAAGCCGCTCTACCATTTCCTTCCTTCATCAAGGTCTTATTCTATCGCTACCGCCGGTTGCAACCTTGCCTGCCTGAACTGCCAGAACTGGCAGATATCGCAATCAAGTCCCAAAGAGACCAGGAATTACGACCTGATGCCCGGAAAAGTAGTGGAAGAGGCCGTTGAAAACAAGTGCAAATCGATTGCCTACACCTATTCCGACCCGGTCGCCTTTTATGAGTACACGCTCGACACTGCAAAGCTTGCACGGCTGCAGGGCATAAAGAACCTCATGATCTCGGCCGGGTACATCAACGAACAACCCCTGCGCGAGCTTGCCGGATACATCGACGGGGCCAACATCGACCTGAAAAGCTTCAACGACGAAACCTACGAAATGCTTAATGCAGGCACCCTGGAGCCGATACTGAACACAATCAGGATACTGAAGGAAGAGGGTGTATGGCTTGAGATCACCAACCTCATAGTCCCTTCCTGGACCGACGATATGGAAATGATCCGAAAAATGTGCGGCTGGCTGGCAGAAGAAGGTTTTGCGGACTCTCCCCTGCACTTCAGCAGGTTCCATCCCACCTATAAACTGAAGAACCTGCCCCCTACCCCTGTTTCCGCACTGGAAGAAGCCGCCGGGATTGCCCGTGAAGAAGGGATCAATTATGTGTATATAGGGAATGTACCTTCACACAACTCTGAAAACACTCTTTGCCCCAATTGCGGAAAAGCCGTAGTTGAAAGAAGGGGATTCTTTATCAAAAGCTTTAATATAAAGAATGGAGCCTGCATGGATTGCGGGACGAACATCCCGGGGGTTTGGGAATGAACTACTGAAACCAATTGGCGCTTTCTTACCAGTTAATTACTATTTTTGAAACAAATTCAATAGTGATGGACAGTTCACCGATAAATGCCATCTCGCCGGTTGACGGCAGGTACCGTAAGCAAACAGAAAGCCTTTCATATTATTTGTCAGAAGCGGCCCTTATCAATTACAGGGT
>CAZXWD010000038.1:4332-25767 GCA_964644135.1 uncultured Bacteroidales bacterium
TGAAAATACTCACTGCAAAAGCAAAAGAATGGAAAAAAGTCCCGATGCTGGCCAAAACACACGGTCAGCCGGCAAGCCCAACAATAATGGGCAAGGAGATCTATGTTTTTGTGGAAAGGCTCAGGAACCAGTTGTTTCTTCTCCAAAAAGTACCCTACACTGCTAAATTCGGAGGGGCTACAGGAAATTTCAATGCCCATCACATAGCTTACCCTGAAGTGGACTGGGTAACATTCGGGAATGATTTCATCAGCTCGGCCCTCGGAATGAAAAGACAACAAACAACCACCCAGATCGAGCATTACGACAATCTTGCCGCACTGTTCGACAACCTGAAAAGGATCAACACCATATTTATCGATCTCAGCCGCGATATCTGGTCATACATTTCGATGGATTATTTCAAGCAAAAGATCAAGGAGGGTGAAGTCGGATCATCGACGATGCCCCATAAGGTCAATCCGATAGATTTTGAAAATGCGGAAGGTAATTTTGGGGTGGCGAATGCAATATTCGAGCACCTTTCAGCGAAACTGCCTGTTTCGAGGCTGCAGCGTGACCTTACAGATTCCACCGTAACCAGGAACATCGGGGTTCCTTTCGGGCACATGCTCATCGGGTTAAAATCGTTGATAAAAGGCCTCAATAAGCTGATCCTCAATGAGGAGAAAGTAAAGCAGGATCTCGACGGGAACTGGGCGGTTGTAGCGGAAGCCATCCAGACCATCCTGAGGCGTGAGAATTATCCCAATCCTTATGAAGAGCTCAAGAAACTGACCCGTTCCAACAAGAAGATCGACAAAGAGGCAATTCACCGGTTCATCGATACGTTAAAGGTACCTTCCAATGTCAAGGAGGAGCTGAAAAAGATCACACCACATAATTACACCGGAATCAAACTGATCTGACAACCTGATGAGGAAATACCTTCGAATACTTGCTTACATAAGGCCCTTTAAGGGTGCGGCACTTTTAAATGTATTGTTCAACCTGTTGGTGATCCTGTTTTCACTGGTTTCTTTTGTGATGCTGATCCCCTTCCTGAACCTTCTTTTCGGCATTGAAAAGCTGGTGGAGGCGCCCCCGGAGTTCAGCATGAGCCCTGAAGTGCTGATGGAATCCCTGAATTATTACATCAGCAAGATCATCATCACAAGGGGTGAAGTACAGGCATTGATCTTCATCTGTCTTTTCCTGCTGGGCACTTTCTTTTTCAGGAACCTTTTCCGGTTCCTGGCCATGTTCTTCCTGGCCAAAGTAAGGATCGGCGCGCTGAGGGATATCAGGAACGACCTCTACAACAAGCTTCTCATCCTTCCTCTTTCATTCTATTCCTCACAAAAGAAAGGCGACATCATTGCCCGCATAACCACCGACGTGCAGGAGATCGAGCACTCGATAATGAACTATCTCGAGATGATCATCCGTGATCCTGTGACCATTATAGCCTATTATGTAACCCTGATGGTAATGAGTCCCCAGCTCACCCTCTTTGTAACCATACTTCTGCCCATAACAGGTTACATAATCGGAAGGATCGGCAGGAGCCTGAGGAAAGAATCAAAAATAGGGCAGGCGCAATTTGCCGGGCTGCTGGCCATCATTGAGGAAACCATATCAGGCCTGAGGATCATCAAGGCATTCACGGCCATTAACTTTTCATCGAAAAGGTTTGTCGATTTCAACAGGGATTACTCAAAAGTATTACTGAAAATATATCGTACAAGGGATCTTTCCTCGCCCCTCAGTGAATTTATGTCGTCAGTGGTGATCATTCTCGTTCTCTGGTTCGGCGGCAGGCTTGTGCTGAACAACGATACCACCATTACTGCCGCGGTATTCATCACTTACATTGTGATCTTCTCCCAGATCATACCCCCTGCCAAGACCTTTGCAACCGGCTTTTACAGTATCCAGAAGGGGATCGCATCAGCCGAAAGGGTCTTTTATATCCTTGATGCCGATGAGGTTATAGAAGAGAAAAAGGACCCCGTAAGAATAAAGAAATTCGATAAAGCCATTGAATACAAGAATGTTTCGTTCAAATATGCCAGGGAATATGTGCTGAAAGACGTCAATGTCAGGATCGATAAAGGAAGGATCATAGCCCTTGTAGGCCCTTCCGGTGGCGGGAAGTCCACTTTCGTCGACCTCCTGCCCAGGTTCTATGATGTTTCACAAGGCGAACTCCTTGTGGATGGTGTAAATATCAGGGATTACAAGATCGACGACCTCAGGTCGCTGATGGGTATCGTAACCCAGGAGCCCATACTGTTCAATGATACTGTGATGAACAACATTATCTTCGGTAAAGAAGGAGTAACAGAAGACCAGGTAAGGGAAGCGGCCAGGATAGCCAACGCCGATGAATTCATAGACTATATGGATGAAGGCTACCATACTTATATCGGCGACCGCGGCTCGAGGCTTTCAGGGGGACAGAGGCAGCGACTGAGCATAGCCCGTGCAGTACTCAGGAACCCACCGATCCTTATACTTGACGAAGCCACCTCATCACTTGACTCCGAATCGGAAAAACTTGTCCAGGATGCACTGGCCAGGGTCATGGAAAACCGTACATCCATTGTAATAGCCCACCGCCTCTCTACCATCAGGCATGCCGATGAAATTCTTGTCCTCAACAAAGGACTTGTGGTTGAAAGGGGTGACCACTCTTCCCTGCTGAATATGAATGGTGTTTATAAAAAGTTATACGAACTGCAATCGTTCTCTTCATAAACACGGCTGTCACCCTGATATTTTCACTATTTTTGCGCTAAAATTTTCTGAATGGACCTTACTAAGATCGTATCAATTTCAGGCAGGCCGGGGTTGTTCAAACTCCTGACCGAGATGAAGAACGGGTTTATCGTCGAATCGCTGCAGGAAGGCAAGCGGTTCCCCGTTTTTGGAAATGCCCGGGTGAGCTCGCTCGAAGAAATAAGCATTTATTCCACCGGCGATGAGGATATTGGCATCAGGGAGGTGCTCAAAGCAATTGACGAAAAAGTTGAAAAAGGGGAAAAACCCGACCCGAAAGCCGGTCCGGAAGAACTGCAATCCTTTTTTGCCGAAGCTGTCCCTGAATATGACGCCGAAAGGGTCTATTTATCGGACATAAAGAAGATCCTTTCCTGGTACCGGTTGCTGAAAGACAATGACCTGCTCTCTTTCGAAGAAGAAGAAGGAAAAGAAGAAAAGGGAGAAAAAGAAGAAGAAAAACCCGGGGAAGAGAAAAAGGATGAGAAGAAAGATCCTGGTGAGTAGTTCAAAACAACAAATCACCAGGTTGCCAACAACAATGAAAAGAATAGAAGATTTTACTGTCAGGGGCCACAAGTGGCTTAATTACAACAACTTCATATTGTACCTTCAGGCTCCTGAAAAACTTCCGCCTGTGGCACCCGGAAATTTTGCCGAGATAGAAATAAATAATTCCCCCCGTGTATTCGTCAGAAGGCCTTTTTCGATCTATGATGTGATCGAGGAAAACAACTCCCTTGCTTTCTATGTAAAGATCATAGGGGAAGGCACCCGTTTGCTGGGTCAGTTGCGTACAGGGGAAAAGATCAATCTCATTTATCCCCTTGGGAACAGGTTTTCCCTTCCCGAATCGGGCGAAGTGCTCATTGTGGCCGGAGGCTCCGGAATTGCGCCTTTCCTTATGCTCGGCCGCGAGCTCAGGCAGCGCGATGTAAAGGTCACTTTCCTGATCGGGGGCAGGGATGCTGAATCGATAGTGCTTACAGAGCAGCTTGCACCCTACGGTGAGGTGCTGGTGACCACCGAAGACGGATCAATAGGCGAACAGGGGGTTGTGACCGACCATTCAGCTTTCAAAAAAGACCGGCTCCCCTATTCAATGTTCTATACCTGCGGGCCCGATCCGATGATGAAAGCTGTTGCCCGTATAGCACAGGAAAAAAATATTCCCTGTGAAGCATCCCTTGAAAACACTATGGGATGCGGCTTCGGCGCCTGCCTCTGCTGCACGGTAGCCACAGTGAACGGAAATGTGAATGTTTGCACCGAAGGACCGGTGTTTAACGTAAACGATCTGAAATGGTGAACCTGGCAGTGCAAATAGATAAAATGGATTTCAAGAACCCGGTAACCACCGCATCGGGTACTTTCGCTTTCGGCGAAGAATTCAAAGAGTTTATCGACCTGAACAGGCTGGGAGGCATCTTTGTGAAAGGCCTCACCCGGGAGCCCCGCCAGGGGAACAACTATCCGAGGATGGCCGAGACCGCCTCAGGCATGCTGAACTCAGTGGGCCTCCAGAACAAAGGGGTAGATTTCTTTATCTCAGATATCTTTCCCAGGATCAAAAAATATAACACACAGATCATCCCCAACGTCAATGGTTCGGTGGTTGAAGATTACATCATAGTTACCGAGAAGATTAACGAAGTAAAAGAGATCAAAGGGATCGAGCTGAACATCTCCTGCCCCAATGTAAAGGAAGGGGGGATGGCTTTCGGCATCAACCCAAGGTCGGCCAGGGAAGTTACAAAGGCAGTGAGGGATGTTTACGACGGAACACTCATAGTCAAGCTCTCGCCCAATGTGACCGACATAGCCGAAATGGCCAGGATAGTGGTGGATGCCGGCGCCGATTCGGTTTCTCTCGTCAACACCTTCCTGGGAATGGCCATCGATGCTGAAACAAAAACACCCATACTCTCAACAGTTACGGGGGGGTTGTCAGGACCTGCCATTAAACCGCTGGCCCTCAGAATGGTCTGGGATGTCTATAAAGCTGTCGACGTACCAGTGATCGGCATGGGGGGCATAATGAACGCCACCGACGCCATCGAATTCATACTGGCCGGCTCATCGGTTATCCAGGTTGGCACTGCCAATTTTATCGACCCCCAGGTTTCGGTCAAGCTAATCGACGGCATCAAAGATTACATGAACCGTCATTCTGTGCAGGACATAAAGGACCTTGTTGGGGCACTCGAACACTAAAACCCCTGCCTTACCCTTTTACAAGCATATTTACTTCGTTGGCAATCCGCTGGTTATATTCAAACGCCAGCGTCTGGTAATTCACCAGGTCGACGATCGTACCAATAAGACAAAGTCCTGCGGTAAAGAAATAAAGAATGCCCATGCCTATCTGGTTCACAAGGAACCGCTGGATCCCGGCAAAACCCAGAAACCCGATTAAAGTAGTTAGGAGGATCAACTGCGGGTCCCTCCTCCTGGTACGGTAGACATTGGCAAAGTTGATCATCTGCTCCTCGGTGTAGCCACTGGTGATATCCTTGATCATTGTGAGCTCACTACCCTGCAGCTCAGGGAGATACTTGAAAATTTCAGCCATAATTAAAGGATTTGTTTGCTTTAATTAAAAAAAGATTATTCCTGAATACTTTGTATATCCTGTGAATGAAAAGAAAAACGGCTGGAATGCCGAGAGGGTGCATCCTGAACGATTCGGCTATCATGCCGTGAAAAAAGAGAGTTATTGACCTGCCAAGGCCGCATCCCGGACAGAAACCGATGCCCAGGTTGTGGAAGGGGCACAATGCGTAGTGGTGGCCCCCCGGATCACTGAAGCCAAGCAAGAGCAGTGCAGCGATCCAGATGAAAGCCTCACGGCTCTTCCAGCTAAAAATCAATAATTTACTAAAAGACATCCCTTTTGGTTCTGTACGATCGACTAATTTAGGGAATATGGCCAACCTTTTCAAGTATTGTGAAAAGATATATTAAATAACCGTTACCTCGCGCTCCAGTTCTATCCCGAATTTTTCGATCACCGACTGATGTATCTCTTTCGACAGATCCAGGACTTCCCTGCCTGTGGCATCGCCAAGATTTACAAGTACGAGGGGCTGGTTTTCGTGTACACCCACATTACCAACCTTTTTACCTTTCCAGCCACACTGTTCTATAAGCCAGGCCGCGGGCACTTTCACGTTTTTGTCATCAACCAGGAAGCCCGGCATACCTGGGTAAACGTTGAGTAACCTTTCATACCTTTTTCTCAGGATCGTGGGGTTCTTGAAGAAACTGCCCGCGTTCCCTGAAACGGCAGGATCAGGTAACTTCCTACTGCGGATATTGATGATGGCCTGGCGCATATCGGCTATTCCCGGGACTTCAACCCCCATATCTGCCAGTTCTTCGGTAACCCCCTTGTAGCTAAGGATGGGTTTCGGCTTCTTATCGAGGATAAACGACACCGAAAGAACTATGAACATTCCCCTGGCGCTGCCCTTGAAGATGCTTGTACGGTAACCGAACCTACAGTCCTTGTTTGCGAAGGCAAGCACTTCGCCGGTAAAAACATTGAGGGCATACAGTTCATGAAAGTAATCCTTCAGCTCAACTCCGTAGGCCCCGATATTTTGTATGGGGCTGCTTCCGACGTTTCCCGGGATAAGCGAAAGGTTTTCAAGGCCTCCCCATCCCTTGTTCACGCAATAGCTCACAAATTCATCCCAGTTCTCACCGGCCTCGGCGCTGACAAGCACTTTTTCGTCGTCCTCATGCCCGATATCAATACCTCTTCCGCCTACCTTCAGGACCGTTCCGCTCACGTCGGCCGTAAAGAGCACATTGCTGCCTTCTCCCAGGATAAGGTAGTTGCCGTCGGAAAGGTCATTCTCATTTACAAATTCAACGATCTCTCCGGAGTCGTGAAAAACAACAAGTTCTTCGGCAGAAACATCTATGCCGAAGCTGTTGTAATCTTTCAGGGAATGGTTAGTATATACCTGCATATCTTTCCAAAGATAAGACAAAATAAATCTATCTTTAAACTGTTATTTTACAGTGCCAACCGCACAGTGATGCAGCACTCCGATAATAATTGATGATTTGAAAATTGCTACTGTTTCTGTTATCAATGACCTGAACACCGACCAGCGTGTCGACAAGATGTGCTCAACACTCACCTCGCTGGGCTTCGACGTGTTACTGGTGGGCAGGAAAAAGAGCGACAGCCTGCCCCTGGAAAAAAGGGAATACAGGATGCACAGGATGAGGCTTCTTTTTGAAAAAGGGCCTCTGTTCTATGCCGAATATAATATCAGGCTATTTCTGCTGCTGCTTTCAAGGCGCACCGATATTATGGTATCAAACGACCTTGATACGTTACTTGCCAATTATTTAGCATCGCGGATCAGGGGTAAACCGCTGGTTTACGACACCCACGAATATTTTACCGAAACCCCGGAGGTGATCAACCGGCCGTTTGTAAGAAATACCTGGAAAAGGATAGAAAAGTGGATCTTCCCACGGCTGAAACATGTTTTTACGGTCAATGAAAGTCTTGCTGATATATTCAGCAAAAAATACGGCGTTGAAGTAAAGGCAGTAAGGAACGTGCCCAGGAAAAGAAAACATACATCCGTAAGATCAAGAGAAGAATTAGGCCTGCCGGCCGATAAGCCGGTCATCCTGCTCCAGGGCGCCGGCATCAATATCCACCGTGGTGCCGAGGAGCTTGTGATGGCCATGCAATACCTCGATAATGTGCTCCTGCTGATCGTAGGGGGAGGTGATGTAATGCCCGAACTGAACAGAATGGCTGATGAACTAAAGCTTAACGACAGGATCAGGTTCATCCCGAAGCAACCGTATGAAAAATTGATCGAATACACAGCCAATGCTGACCTTGGGCTTACCCTCGACAAGGACACAAACCCGAACTACCGGTATAGTTTGCCAAACAAGCTGTTTGATTATATCCATGCCGGGGTGCCGGTACTGGCCTCACCCATGGTAGAGATCAAAAAGATCATTGATGAATATAAAGTGGGAACAACGATCAATACTTATAAGCCCGAAAAGATTGCAGAAAAAATAAAGACGGTGCTCTCCGACAAAGAGACACTCAGATATTGGAAAGAAAACTGTACATTTGCTTCCAACCAACTATGCTGGGAGAACGAAAAAAAGATCGTGGAAGATGTCTACCGGGAATATGTCTGAAAAACATTTGCATATCATATCCTTCGACATCCCTTATCCCCCGAATTACGGTGGGGTGATCGACGTTTTTTACAAGATCCGGACGCTGCACGAACTGGGCGTAAAGATCCATCTTCACTGCACTGAATACCCCGGCCGCGACAGGGCCCCCGAACTCGAAAAATATTGTACCGAAGTAAATTATTACCAGCGCCGGACCGGTTTGCTTTATGCACTTAGTCCGAAGCCCTATATTGTTGAGAGCCGGAAATCGGAGGAGATGATAAACAGGCTACTGCGCGACAACCACCCTGTCCTTTTCGAGGGACTGCATTCGTGCTACTATATAGATGACCCCAGGCTGAAGGACCGGATCAAGATATACCGCGAAAGCAATATTGAACACAGGTATTATTTCAACCTGTTCAAAGTAGATAAGAAGTTCAAGAGCAAATTCTATTTCCTGCTGGCGAGCCTTAAACTGCGTCTTTACCAGAAAGTGCTGAAGCATGCAGATATAATGATGGCCGTTTCAAAAAAAGATACCGAATACCTGAAACGGCATTTCAGGAAGAACAAGGTGGTACACCTCCCAAGTTTCCATGCCAACAACAACCTGAGCATCCTTCCCGGGAAGGGCGATTATGCCCTTTATCACGGAAATATCGAAGTGCCTGAGAACGAATATGCGGCAAAGTTCCTTGTCACCGAAGTCTTCAGCGGCAGCAACATGAAGCTGGTGATCGCAGGCATGAACCCTCCTGAATCGACCAGGAACCTGGCCAGGCAGTACCCCAATGTGGAACTAATACCCAACCCCGACGACGACAGGATGTTTGAGCTGATCAGGGAGGCACAGGTGAATATCCTGGTTACTTTCCAGGCTACAGGACTCAAGCTTAAACTGCTGAACACTCTCTACAATGGTCGTTTTTGCCTGGTTAACGAAGAAATGATCAAGGGAACTGCGGTGAAGGAATTATGTGAGATAGGTAACACTGCAGCGGAATTGCGTGAAAAACTCGATCTACTGTTCAGCAGGGAACTGACCGAAGAGGAGAAAAAACACAGGATTGAGGTGCTGCGGGATAACTACGATAACATTTCAAACGGTAAGCGACTGATCAAGCTTATCTTCTAACTGGAACATTTTACCGTCTTCACATTTCAGGGTCCTGGCAGGGAAATTCCTGAACAGGGAATAGTTATGGGTTGCCATCAGCACCGCACGGCCGGTGGACCTGATATCGAAAAGCAACTTCATTATACCGGCTGAAGTTTCCGGGTCGAGGTTCCCGGTAGGCTCATCGGCAAGGATTATTTCCGGGTCGTTCAGCAAGGCCCTGGCAATACCCACCCGTTGCTGCTCTCCGCCTGAAAGCTGGTGAGGCATCTTGAAACCCTTGGTCCCCAGTCCGACCTTTTCGAGCACATCGCCGATACGTTCTTCCGTTTTCTGTCTGTTCTTCCAGCCTGTGGCCTTCAGAACGAAAAGCAGGTTCTGGTTCACCGACCTGTCGGTGAGCAACTGGAAATCCTGGAAAACTATACCCAGCTTCCTTCTCAGCATGGGAATTTCCTTATTCCTGATCGTTGTTAGATCGAAGTTCGAAACCTGGGCAGTGCCAGTTTTCACTGGTAATTCAGCATATATGGTCTTCAGCAGCGAACTTTTGCCGCTGCCCGTTTTTCCGATCAGGTAAACAAATTCTCCCTTGTTTACCTTCAGGCTCACATCAGTGAGTATCAGGTTCTCCTTCTGGAAAACGTTGACATTGTCAAAATTTATGATCGTATCCAGTTCCATCGCTTCAAAGATATGAAAATAGGAACAGTGCCCGGTAAAACAAATAAAGGGTGACGAATTCTGTGTTCTGTCCTAAACGAGCCCTGCAAAGCCCATGAACGCGAGAGCCAGGATGCCTGCTGCAACAAGTGCTATCGGCACACCACGCATACCTTTAGGTACGTCCATCAGATCGAGGTGTTCACGGAGCCCGGCAAAGAGAACCATAGCCAGGCCAAAACCAATTGCGTTGGCAATTGCAAACACCACACCTTCGAGAAGGTTGAACTCCTTCGACATCGTAAGCAGCGCCACACCCATAACAGCGCAGTTGGTAGTGATGAGGGGCAGGAAGATACCCAGTGCCTGGTAGAGGGGCGGACTGATCTTTTTCAGGATGATCTCCACCATCTGGACCAGTGATGCAATGACCAGGATGAAGCTGATGGTTTGCAGGAACGTGATCTCAAAGGGTACCAGCACGTAGTGATAGATCAGCCAGGTAACAATGGTGGCCAGCGTCATCACGAACAACACGGCGCCGCTCATTCCCACCGATGTGGAAACCTTGCCCGAAACGCCAAGGAACGGGCAGATACCCAGGAACAGGGACAGCACTATGTTGGATACGAATATTGCAGAGATTATGATCACTAAATATTCCATGGCCTATATCTTATGAGGTTTTGGTTACTCTGTTGATGAATGCTATGAGATATCCGAGCACAATGAATGCGCCGGGTGACAGTATGAATACCAGTATGGCGTCGCCCGGAACGAACTTCATGCCCATCCAGGCTCCGGCGCCAAGTATCTCCCTGATAGATCCGAGCAGGAATAGGGCAAATGTAAATCCCAGGCCCATGCCCAGCCCGTCGATCACCGCCGACAGCAGGCTCTGCTTTGAAGCAAAACCTTCGGCCCTGCCTAAAACAAGACAATTAACCACGATCAGGGGGATGAAAATACCCAGTGCCTCGAAAAGAGAGGGGGCATACGCCTGCATTACCAGCTCGACTATTGTCACGAAGGAGGCAATGATGACGATGAAAGCGGGTATTCTTACCTTATTGGGTATCAGGTTTTTAATGATCCCAACAACCGTGTTGGAACCTAGGAGAACAAAAGTTGTGGCAAGTCCCATCCCCAGGCCGTTAAAGGCCGAAGAGGTAACCGCGAGTGTAGGACAAAGCCCCAGCAGCAGAACAAATACCGGGTTTTCCTTGATAAATCCTTTGCTGAAATTCTTCCATTGGTTCATTACTTATCTCCTCCATCCTTTTGGTATGTTTCATAGGCCCTTGCCAGTGCATCACAAAAAGCCCGTGAAGTGATTGTAGCGGCGGTTATCGCATCCACATCACCACCATCCTGTTTGACCATCAGTTCAAAATCCTCCGGGTTTTGGTCCTTGAACTGGTTCTTGAACGATGGATCACTCATCTTTGTGCCGAGCCCGGGGGTCTCTTTGTGCTGTGTAACCACAGTGTTACTGATGGATCCGTCGGGTAACAAGCCCACCATGACCTGTATCTGTGTGGGGTCGTAGCCTTCATTCGAATAAGTTGAGATTGCCGTTCCAACCAGCTCATCATTTTTATAGCCCCTGAAAAAGGTCAGTGAATCCGTTCCGCCCTGCGGCATCACCCTGAAGCTTTCCAGCCTGTCGAAATCGGGGATGACTGTTTTGATGGCGGCTTCCTGCTTTGCCTTTTTAGCCAGTGCTATAGGCTCCTTGGTTAGCTCATAGATACCTCCCAGCGCCAGGGAAGCAATGGCAGTGATGATGAAGAGCGTCAGCACCATGTTGAGAAATGTCGATTCCTTGTTAGCCATAAGTATTTCTCTATAAACCGTTATTCATTTATGCCTTTACCTTTACACCAAACCTTTTGGGCTTGAAGCCCCTGTTTATGAGGGGAACGAATGCGTTCATTATCAGTATTGCAAATGAAACCCCTTCGGGATATCCGCCCCACAGACGTATCACCATGGTAAGTATCCCGCAACCGGCCCCGAACACCAGCCATCCTTTCGGGGTTACGGGTGAAGAAGCCATGTCAGTGGCCATATAAAAGATGCCCAGGATCATACCACCGGTTACAAGGTGGAACAGGGGATCCAGGTATTGTGTGGGGTCTATCAGCCAGAAAATACCTGCAAAAATGACGACCGAGCCCAGGTAAGCTGTCGGCGTATGCCAGGTAATGACCCTCCTGATAAGCATATATGCCGCCCCAAGCAGCAGTGCTGCAGTTGAAACCTCACCCAGTGAGCCGGGTTGGAAACCCAGCAATTCCTGGGCGTACGTGGGCATGTCAGCCATGATCTCCGAAACAGTCTTCCCTGCCCTTAAGCCTTCTTTCACAATTCCAAGGGTAGTAGGTCCGGTCACCGCATCGGTGAAAGCTGTTGCACCAAACAGGGGTTTGGGTATGGGCCAGGTGGTCATTTGCACGGGAAAAGATATCAGCAGGAACACGCGACCCACCAATGCCGGGTTGAAAGGGTTCTTTCCCAGTCCGCCGAACGACATCTTCCCGATTCCAATTGAAACAAAGGCCCCGATAATTATGATCCAGACAGGTAAGCTGCTGGGCACGTTGAATGCCAGTAGTATGCCTGTTACCAGTGCGGAGCCGTCGTCGATGGTCACCGGTCCCTTAATGAGATACTTCTGGATGGCCCACTCGAAAAAATAACAGGCCAGGACCGAAATCAAAACAACCTTCAGTGCGTCCAGACCGAAAAAATAGATCGACACCAGCAATGCGGGCACCATGGCAATTACCACATCGTACATGATCCTTTTTACCGAAGAGTCGGCATGAACGTGCGGGGAACCCGATATTGTTAATATGCTCATAGTTTAGTTTTTTCCTCGTTTTCTGATGATTTGACCTACGGTACTTTTTCCAAGTCTGACGTAATCCAGCAGGGGCCTTCCCGAAGGACAGGTATACTGACAGGAACCGCATTCTATGCAGTCCATCACCATTTCATTTTCAGCCTTTTCCCAGTCACCTTTCTCGGAAACCTGGGCGAGGTATATGGGCTCCAGGCCCATCGGGCATACCAGAATGCACCTGCCGCAACGGATACAGGGCTTCAGGTCGACACGTTTCGCCTGCTCATTCCGGAAAAGCAGGATGCCTGAAGTTCCCTTCACCACGGGTACATCGGTACTGTTAAGGGCTTTACCCATCATCGGTCCGCCGCTCACAATCTTTCCCGTGTTCTCCAGGTCGGCTTCGGCCTTTTCAAGCAGCTCTTTTATCGGGGTGCCGATCCGTACCAGGAAGTTAGAGGGTTTTTTCACCGGGTCGCCGGTAACCGTCACCACCCTTTCAACAAGAGGTTTGTTCTTTTGCACTGCTTCGTACACCGCAAAAGCCGTCCCGACATTATGCACTACGCAGCCAACTTCAATAGGCAGCTTACCGGAAGGCACTTCACGGTTCACCACAGCCTTGATAAGCTGTTTCTCCCCTCCCTGCGGGTACTTTACCTTGAGCGGCTGAACAGTAATGCCGTCGAACTCTTCTGCGAGCTCTTTCATGCGACTGATGGCATCAGGCTTGTTGTTTTCTATGCCCACAACGGCTTTGCTCACGCCAAGTGCCTTCATCAGGATCTTAGTCCCGACAAGGATCTCTTTACCCTTTTCGAGCATCAGCCTGTGGTCGGCCGTCAGGTAAGGTTCACACTCCACCCCGTTTATCAGGAGGTATTCTGCTGTTTTTCCCTTGGGCACCATGAGTTTTACATGAGAAGGGAAGGTTGCTCCTCCCATTCCCACAATACCCATTTCATGCACCTTGTCGATGATCTCTTTCTGGTCCATAGTGACCTCAGGCCTCAGGTCATCGGACCTGTCAACTGAATCGACCCATTCATCACCTTCAACATTGATGATTATCGACATCCTTTTGTACCCGGTACTGCCGATGCTCTGGTCGATCTTGAATATTTTTCCCGAGACCGACGAATGCACGTTTGAAGAAATGAAAGCTTCGCCTTTGGCTAAAAGCTGTCCGGCCTTCACTTCATCGCCTTTTTTCACCTGTGGCACTGAAGGCGCTCCCAGGTTCTGGTTTATGGGGATTATTACCTGCTTTGGCAACGGGAAAGCCTCTATAGGGCTGTCCTGTGCGTATTTCTTTTCCGGCGGGTGAACACCTCCAAGCTTAAATGTTTTCAGCATGACCATTTCCGGTTATCATTTAAAACTAATTACCCTCTTTGCTTTCTTTTTCGTCGCTTCCGGCATCTTTTTTCGCTGCCGGTGCGGCATTTTCATCCTTCCCTGCCTCTTCTTTGGAAGTTTCCTCTTTCTCAGGTTTTGGCTTGCGGGGAGGGAAATTGAGTTCGTGAATGGCCCCGGTGGGGCAAACAGGGGGGCATTTCCTGCACAGCTTACATTTTTCAGGGTCTATGTAAGCCAGGTTATTTTCAAGTGTGATCGCATCGAAGGGGCAAACCTTAACACATTTACCGCAACCTATGCAGGCAACAGAACAGTTCTTTTTGGCAGGCCCGCCTTTTTCTTCATTGATGCAGCACACATATATTCTTCTGTCTTTTTTGCCCTTCGGGCGAAGTTCGATTATGTCCCTCGGACAGGCTTCCACGCAGGCACCGCAGGCTACACATTTATCGTTTACCTCCGGAAGGCCCGTTTCGGGGTTCATATGGATGGCGTCAAAGTCGCACGATTCGACACAATCGCCCAGGCCCAGGCAGCCGTACGGACAACCGCTTTCACCCGCTGAGAGGGCATGTGCAAAAGCACAGGTCGCCGGCCCGTCGTATTCAACTTTGTGTGGGGCGTTGGCGAGCGAGCCATTGCATCTCACAACGGCTATGAGAGGTTCTTTTTCTTCTACCTCGAGGCCAAGTATGGATGCAACCTGGCTCATGGTCTCATTGCCCCCGACAGGGCAATTAAAGCCCTCAATACTTTCATTCTCTTTGGCACTGTTCACCAGGGCTTCCGCAAAATTACGGCACCCTGCATAACCGCAGCCACCGCAATTGGCAGCAGGAAGAGCCTCCTCCACTACATCTATGCGCGGGTCTTCAATTACCTTGAAACGCTGTGCCACAAAATACAGGACCACCGCAGCGACAATCCCTATAGCGCTCAGCGACACTACAGCATATAAAATAATTTCGCTCACTTGTGATTGATTTTTTTGGTTCCGGTGATCTAATATCCCTTAAATCACTCAACTGGAGCAAAATTATAAACAATTGTTAAATTAATAACAATTCAAAGCCAAATTCAGAAGGTTTCTAATTAACTGAAAAAAAGATGTTTAAACCAGCCTATGTGATTAGCTGACAAAGAAAAATCCCGAAAGCTATTTGTTATCAATGCTTTCGGGATTAACTTAGAAGTCTTCTAAATTGCCCGTTCTATACGGGATAAAAGAATAGATTCATTACTGAAGGATGATCTTCTCCGTTTCGGTATGGCTTCCTGATACCACTTTCAGGAAATAGGTGCCCCTTTCAAAATAGCTCATGTTGAACTGACGCTGAAAAGAGCCATCAACCCTGCCAAGGTTCTGGGTAAAAATAACCTGTCCGTTCGAACTCGAGAGGTAGATCGAAATATCTGCCTTTTCGGCATTCTCAATTCTCAGTGTGAACTTATCGGTCACAGGGTTCGGCACAACTTCTATTTCGAAAGCACTTCCCGTTATTTCATCTACAAAGGTGCACTGGTCAATGTTGAGTGTCATCCTGTCCTTGTCCTCATAATCACAAAGGAGGGTATCTACAGCGTGCAGCCAGAGGGATACCGATCCGTTGGAAATGTCTTCCTCTCCGGGTATGTATTCAGCATTCAGCAGGGTATTGTCAACAAAGGTACCGTCACCGTCGGTCGACCAGAAAGCCGAATCATAGTTCATGGCGCTGCCGTTGAGCACAACTGTTTCACCGGCGCAGATAAGGGTGTCGTTGCCGGCATTGGCTTCGGCTACTTTTGAGAAGGTAAGATTAAGTGAATCCACCACATCGGTTCCCTGGAGGTAGCCATATGCTGTGACCCACAGGTCAACCTCGCCATTCTCCACATCATCCTGCCCGCGCAGGTAAACGGCATCGAGTTCTGTAGGATCCACAAAGAAGCCGTCGCCACTTGTTTCCCACATCACCGACTGCTGATACGAGGCGGTGGCATTGGCCTGGAACGGTTCGATCTCACAAACGGTTGTGTCAGGGCCGGCGTTGACTGTAGGTGGCAGTATAGGGCCAAAGTCAAACGATGCTATCCTTGTCTTCCATCCGCTGGCACGATATTCCGTTGTGAACCAGAAAGTGCTGTCATCGACCGGGTCGACCGACATGGCTGAATAATCACCCCAGCGCTCAATACCCGATTGAGAAAAGGTGCCTGCAATGATCATTGTTTCATTGATGGTCATCTCGCCGGGGGGATCAGTTGAACGCCTTCCGGTATAAAAGATGGAAGGGAATGTGGAAGTGCTCGAAATATTGTACCCGAGTGCAATGTCGCCGTTCCCGTTCATGGCAATACTGGCCATCCACCTGCTTTCGCTGTCGGGGGAGTACGTGCCCTCCTGGTAAATGTACCAGTCGTCGGTATCCCTTCTTGCTTCGTACCACCGTATGCCTGCCCTGCCGCCGGCATTTACAGTGTGGTTGGTAAGCAGTACCTCGTGGGTGCCGAAATTCCTGTATTGAAGGCGGTACATCAGCATGAACTGCAGTGCATCGAGCTGGGTGCCTGTTCCGGGCTGGGGAATACCGTTGATATTCGGATTAAAGGAGGCTGTGTTCAGGGATTCGGAGAGTGTGAACGAAGAATTTGATGGATTGCTCCAGTCGACATCGAACTCATAGATCTCCAGGTCCTGATCGGAATAAGTATTGAGGTGTGCAAAAAAGCATGGTGTGCCGGAAGGCGGTGGTGTCCCGTCGAAATCGGCCGGAAGCATGCTGAATGTATCGCTGCCCTGATCGTAGTAAACCATCCTTGCAGGAGCGCCAACCAGCATTGAATCCCTTTCCATTGCCGCAACCCCTACCCTGGTGTAACCGCCGAACATGTTGAACGTAGCATAGTAGGCATCAGTCCATACGGAAAGCTTCGGGTAGTCGTTAAAGGCAGGCATCTGGAAAGCATACCTGTGATACGATCCGAGCGGATCGGATGTCTGTGATACAGCCATTAACTGCCAGTAAGTGCCATTGGATGTGTTTACGGCAAACTGCGATGCCATCCACCTGTCGGCAACCTCATCGTAAAGCACTATTGGGTCGCCGTCGTTTGTGCCGGTCCAGGGGCCTATGAACCCGTTCCACAGTGTACTGTTGTCAACGGGACCGTAAAGCAACGTCCCTTCTTTATCCCAGATAGCAAAGGAAAGGTTGATCATCTGGAAATAATGGCCGGGGCCTACATCACCATCGGTATCTGGGGGTATTACCCCATTCACGTTTCCCACCCCGTCGATGTTGACGACCGGACCGGAAACACCCCTTGAAGGCGCATGGTTTTGCTGAAGTACAGGATCCTGAAAACCTTCCGGAATATCGGCTGTGCGGTTTTTAAATTCCTCTTCCATCGACTTGTTCCGGATGATGTTGTCTTTCCAGCTCCTGTCGCGCTCACCGGGAAGGATAACATCCATATCCCTGAGCGGAGGGGTAACATCATGATAATAAGATTCAATTACAAGAGGTTCTTTTTCGTAGAGTCCCTGGGCTCCTGTGGTGGAACTGATAAAGGCTACCACGGCCAGGCTGATGATAAAAGAGTAGAATTTCATTATGATTACTGGTTTTTACTATTAGTCGGAAATAATTAACAGAACTTACAGGTATAATGTTTATTCCTGGTTGATTTTTTTGACTATTGAGCTCACTCTGTAAAGTAAATCAAGCCACGGATGCACGAATTATTTTTCTCAATTTACTTTTTATCTGCATCGATTAAAAGACACAATATTTACAAATATTTCAAGTATAGAGATCCGGAATTGAGATCAGTTCAATCCTCTATGTAAAAAGAAAATTGTTTACTGACCCGGTCTTTCATTTTATAAAGGAGAAAGTAATAGGGAACCAGCACCCCGATCGACACGAGTGCGGCCAGTCCCTCTTTCCCTGTGAGAGTGATGATGGTCACCAGTGCAATCATAACAACCAGGAAGGGTAACAGGTAACCCAGGAACACCGCTTTTGTCCCGAGCGATCTTTTCATGGTAATGGTAACCTGGTCGCCTTTCTTGTAATTCCCTGCATGGCCCGCCGGTATATCAACAACCTTCTCTTCCATATCCGCCACTCCGCACGCGCTTTTAGCGTGGCATGTCCTGCACGCCGACTGGGCCAGGATCCTTACATGAACAACTCCGTTTGCTACAGAATCGACCACTCCCGGATGTGATATGTCAGTTTTTTCAGACATAGGTTACCTGTTTTTACCAGGTTGCAAAGATAAAGGAAATGAACCAATCAAAATGCACTTGAAGGATCAGGGCCAGATCCGAAGTGTTTCGTTTTCATCCACTTCAAATTGGGCCCCCTGCTCAATATGAAGGTTCCTGCAGTTTCTTTCATTCCCTGAATTGGTTATGGGAAACCTGCCGCCGGCCGGAGAATCGGAGATCACCACGGCTGTCGAAGTACCCGGGACCGCCCCCGAGTGCCAGTTAGAAGGATCAGACCAATCGGTAGTGTACCCCAGCCAGTAATCGGCAACATGCAGGTCGAATTCGGTTGTTAATATATTATACCCTGATACTCTCAGGCCGGCATCCCCAATCATAAGGTCTGATGTCATATGGACAACGGCCGTTCCTGTTGAATCGGTCATGGCAGAGCCGAACAGTGAGTCGCCCTGAATTATGGAACACATGCAATTCCTGAGGGGGTTTCCGTTTTTAGTGAGCAGGACTTCCAGCGAATCGGCCCCTGCCGGGATGATCTGCCTGAATTCGGCTGCAAATGTCTGTGGCTGCCAGGTCCACATGGCCATCAGGGGATCGCCCAGGATATTCAGGTCGTAAAAATTCCACCGGAAGGCGCCCGGCTCGTATTCATCGGGTAGGTCGACCCAGGGTGCTGTCATGATCTTCGATTCCCTGAGCGCTGAACCCAGCCAGTAAAGGGAATCGTTGTAAACAGCATCCAGGAACTCACGGTGGAGGTGCTGGGCAGGCCCTTCGGAAGTACCTTCCACGAACCAGCCGTACCTGGAATTCCCTATGAATGCCGAGGCGAAATTATCAATATTGACCATTCTTTCACCGACGCAATCACTGTCGTCGAATCCGCCACACATACAGCCGTGCGTATAAACCACCGGGAAATTATGATCGATACCGTTTGCCTGTGAAAAGTTCGAATTGGTTATTTCGCTGTTGCTCAGTTTCATTACATAGGTGTAATTGGCATGGCCGCAGTGATGTATGGCAGAAATACCCTGGTTCACAGCGTTCACCAGGTCATCATCATACCAGTATTCACCTCTTTCATACAATGTATCAGGATCATGGCTTTCGGGTATGCCAAGGGTTGAATATCCATTGACATTGTTCAACCCCACAAGCAGTTCCATATAATCAGCCCCCCAGGTTTCAGGGTCATTGTATAAGTGTTCACCGGCCAGAAGGGGTTTTTCGAGGTCGGATACTACCGGCGCCGACTGGTACCTCATAGTCTTGTTCAGCAGGTTATTAAGCTCGGTTGTATCGCTGAAAGGAAACCTTCCTATGGCGAGTTCGGGATACAGGTCATCCTCGCCCGGCTCGGCCCAGCGGTTGTCGCCGTCGGTGTTCCAATTACCATCAAGGGCTGCGTAATAAAGGTCAGCAGGGATGTTATAATCAGGTGAATAATAACTCCCCCCCGGTGTCTGCACTATGCAGTAAAAACCTCGTGAAGGGACGTAGTTGGTATCCCCGCCAAGCAGAACAAAGTCGATCCCTTCCGACTGGTATTCCGAGGTTATGAATTCGCGTATCCTCTCCTGTTTATCCTGGCCGGTCGCCACGGAGTCGATATGTTCAGTGGAATAGGCTTTTACTTTGAATCCACGGTATTTGTAGAATTCTACCAGGGTATCGAATTCAGGTACAAATTCACCGGGTGTTATGATCAGCATATCATAATCCGTAGAGCGGCTGCCTGTAGCCGGGTAATTTTCCAACGCAACCCTGTTCCTTACATATCTCAATGCTTCGGACTTCTTAAAGGATGCCAGGTCGAGGTTCGCCAAGGCATCTGTTGCCCTGCCGGAGGACGAGGCCGTGATCTTTATTTCAACTTTACGGTAAACCGATACGGTTTGGTTTTCAGAATCATAAACAACCGGTGTAAAAACTGAAGAAACCAATGAAACGCCATTCAGGAAATGGGTTTTTGGCGGACTGATCTCAGACGGCGACTCTTGTGCCTGATATTTTCCCTGTTTCTTTTCGGGAAGGATACCTGATACAGTCCTCACCTGTGGCCTTGGTGCAAGTTTCTTACCTGTAGATAAAAGTACCGGCTCCTCTCCTTTAAAATATATCTCCGATGCTTCATACCCCGGTGGCAGCACTGCACTCACCGGCAGGTAGGGCAATGAGGGGCCTCCCTGCAGTCCGAGTTGCTTCGCCCCATCAATGGTTATTACTATGCAGTCATTATTATCAACCCGGATCTCAGGTTCTGGTATGTCATACCTGATAGTTATTGTTTTATCCTGGGCAACCAGTGACAGAGAGAGCAGGAATATTATGAGAAATGGCAGTAATTTTTTCAAATCAGTGATATTTATTTACTTCTCTCTTTTATCGCTGAAAAAGGAAGAGGTTATATTGGCGGGTATCAGTTAACAGGGACAACGTCTCATTTTTTACTATGAAAAAATGAGACGTCGTCCCTTAATCCTAATTATCAACAGTACAAGTCCCGCCGTTATCGATCTCCATGCTGCAACCGGAATCAACATCCAGCGTACCTCCAATGGTAGAGCTGAAGGCGCCGTGCTGGAAACTGGCCGAACCTCCTATCTGGAAATTGCCATCCACATCGAAATAGTTGTTGAAAAATCCACTCCATGTTGTGAAAACGTCACCTGAAGTGATTGTAAAGTCATTCAGGATCTGAACACCTGTTTGGTCTGTAGGAGGATTCATTAGTACAGTAGTGCCCGGTGCATTGAATATAAGATTATGAGCCTTGATACTTCCTGTGCCGAAAACAGAAGCAAAGCACGAGACTGAATCATCTGCGGAACCTGTCAATGTGATAGTCCCGTCAGTAATTGTTGTCCAACTGTTGTCATTCATCCTGAAGTTTTCACCTATATTCAGGCTGAACGGGCCATCCATAACCCCTGTAACATCAAATGCCGACCAGATCACACTTTCCGAAGCGTTTATCGTTCCACCTGAAAGAGTGATATTCCCTTTACCCCAAATTGTTCCGGGATTTCTGTACCAGTTTGTGAAACCAAAAGTACCGCCATTTATGGTTGTGGAGGAACCTGTTTCTGAATAGTAATTACCCGAAACAGATACGCTACCGTCGTTTAGGGTGAAGCTTGCTCCGAGGCCGTGGCCGTTGTAAAAATCGCCGTTGACTGTCAGGTTGGTACCTGTACCGAGGGTAACCTCACCGGCATCCTTTATGTCGAGGTCGTTGCAGGATGAGACCTCATCCAGTGCCGGATCGTGGTCCATTCTGCCCACTATCAC
>CAZXWD010000039.1:0-24167 GCA_964644135.1 uncultured Bacteroidales bacterium
CAATTGCCCTGCCATAAGCCTCATGTGCGGCAGGTTGTGGATGCCTGCCCTGGTATTGTCGGTGCGGGACACCATATTTTTCAATTGCTTCGAGGCCGTTAACGAACAGGATACCGGGATGATCAGCCACGGCCCTGAGAAGATCCCCGGCAGGTTTTTCATTGTGCCTGTTTGGCATATACAGCACAATGATCCGGGAATTATAATCTGAAAAAACATCTTCTATTCCGGAAAAATAAAAATCATAGACTTCGTAATCCGAAACATTGTTTTGAAGTGTGCGGGTCCTCCACTTTTGCGCCATGCGATTGTTTTTCACATACAGGTAGATGTACCGGGGTGCTGCGGCGAACAATTTGAAGAATTTCCCGGCGCTGAGTCCGGGTCCCTCTTCCCGGTACATTTCCACCATCCCGAAAACATGGTCCAGCTTCATTGGGTATTGAACCTCCGGCTTGCCTTCATCCTTGTTGATGTATGCTGATGGCAGGGGCAGTGTTTTTGAGGCCAGGGGCGGGAAAGGGGTCCTTGATCGGTCGGGGAGGCCGTTCCAGCATCCCAGTACTACGTATTCCGGTTGCAGTTTGTCCAGGATCCCCTGCTCCTTCAATTCCCGGGCTTTTAATAAAGCATGTATGTAAGAAAAAGAGCAGATGCCGAAATTATACGCCGGGATGCCCAGGCTGTCGGCAGCAACCTGTGTGAAGGTCTGGTAAGACTCCACCTCATCCCCGTAAGTGAAAGAACAACCCAGTGACAATAATCCTCCGGGAAGGTAATCCCCGGCATCCTCATTTTTACTTATCCTGTAACCGAAATTGTGGCTTTTCACATAATAACTGCCATCATTGATCTCCCCTGAGATATTTGAAGCAAAGTCAAATCCGATCTTTTCATCGTAAATGTATGCCCCTGCAGGCCACCGTCCGGGGTTAGTGACTATCTGTGCAAGCTGTTTGTGTATGTAATAGGTGATGTAGGCATTGAATGCAAGCAGGATGATAAGGATGACGCTTGCCAGGTAAACCACGTACCTCATTTTTTTCGATTTCAGGATGCTCATAACTGGTTTTTATTTGATGAGGTTTATGATGATGTCTTTCTTTAGTCGGGCTTAAAATCCTCCTTCCATTCTGTAGTATTCCGGAGGTCTTTTTGTTGTTCCTTATCAAGCAAATGATCGCCAAGCACCAGGTAATCCATCTCAGTCCTCATAAAACAACGGAATGCATCATCCGGTGTACAAACAATGGGCTCGCCTCTCACATTGAAGCTCGTATTGATAATCACGCTGCAACCTGTCTGATTTTTGAACTCGTTGATTACTTCCCAGTACCTCGGGTTAGTTTCCCGGTTTACGCTCTGCAGCCTTGCCGAAAAATCAATATGGGTGATGGCCGGGACATCCGATCGCTCAATGTACAACCTGTCGTATAGCTCAAGGTTATCATAGCCCTCGGGCAATGAATTCCTCCTCGACTCATTCACCGGCACCACCAGCAGCATATAGGGTGAAGGTCTGTCGATATCGAAATAATCCTGAATGTCTTCTTCCAGCACGGTAGGGGCAAAGGGCCTGAATCCTTCCCTGTATTTGATTTTCAGGTTCATTCTTTTCTGCATTTCCGGGTCCCTTGCATCGCCCAGGATACTGCGGTTGCCCAGTGCCCGCGGGCCGTATTCCATCCTGCCCTGGAACCAGCCTACCACCTTGCCGTTGGCTATGTGCCCGGCAACAATTTTCTTCAACTCTTCGAAATCTGAAAAAAATTGAGATTCCGCGTTATACTTCCTGATCACTTTTTTGATATCATTATCAGTGTATCCGGGCCCGAGGTAGGCTCCCTTCATGGAATCCCCCGGAAGGATCGTACTGCGGTCTTTTCCTTTCCAGATATGCCACCCGGCATAGGCTGCACCCACAGCGCCCCCTGCATCCCCCGATGCGGGCTGTATCCAGATATCATCAAACATGCCCGATGCCAGTATTTTCCCATTTGCTACGCTGTTAAGGGAAACACCGCCGGCAAGGCACAGGTTCCTGCTCCCTGTAAGCTCTCGGGCGGTTCTGGCAAGCTTGAGCATAATATCCTCGGTAACCTGCTGGATGGCCAGGGCCATGTCCATATAATCCTGTGTAAGTTCCGACTCCTCCTTTCTTGGCGGAATGCCGAACAACGCCTCCCATTTTTTGTCGTTGCACATTTTCAGGCCGGTTGCATAATTGAAATACTTCATGTTCAGAAGTATGGAGCCGTCGTCGCGGATATCTACGATCTCATTCAGTATCTTTTCTTTGAATTCTTTGAAATGTGCTGAACCCTGATTACCATAAGGGGCCAGCCCCATAAGCTTGTACTCGCCGCTGTTAACCCTGAAACCTGTGTAATAGGTGAAGGCTGAATAAAGCAATCCTACTGAATGGGGAAAGTCGAGCTCCTTTTTGATCTCGATCTTGTTGCCTTTTCCGCGGCAGATGGTGGAGGTTGCCCATTCACCTACCCCGTCAACGGTAAGGATGGCAGACTCCTCAAAGGGGGAAGGGAAAAAGGTGCTTGCAGCGTGCGACAGGTGATGCTCGGGAAACAATAATCGATAATCCCCTTTGTAAATTTTACGCATTTCATCCCTGAGCATTTTTTTCATGAAAAGCTTTTCCTTGATCCAAACCGGGATGGCAGAGAGAAAGCTTTTGGTTCCCCTGGGGGCGAAAGCGTGATAAGTTTCCAGTAGTCGCTCGAACTTAATGAGCGGTTTTTCATAAAATGCGATGGCTTCCAGGTCACGGCAATCCAGCCCCGCCTCATCCAGAACATATTTAATGGCGTTTGCAGGAAAGGAGGAGTCGTGCTTCTTCCTTGTGAAGCGCTCTTCCTGGGCTGCTGCAACTATTTCCCCGTCGACAAGGATTGCCGCAGCACTGTCGTGGTAAAAAGCTGATATCCCTAATATTGCCTCAGACATTAACAGTCAGTCTTTTATTGTTCAGGATAGTATTGTTTATTCCCCTGTCCATCATCAGAATAAGGTATAGATAAAAGGTGCTACCGCCGAGCCGCTTGTAAATACGATCAGGAAACCGAATAACAACAAAATAAGAATGAGCGGCACCAACCAGTATTTCTTTCGCACCTTAAGGTAATCCCACATGTCTTTCAAAAACTCCATACGATTGCATTATTTTTTCAGAATGGTTTTTCCAGGTCACCGGCCTCATACAAATGGTTTCGTGACTTCATGACCGTTCCTCCCCCTTTTTTGAATTTTTTCAGCAAAAGAGGGTCTTTTCCCATCAGTTGCCTGAACAGGGCAACCGGTAACAGGATGACCAGGTAGATAACCAGGAGCAATACTCTCGAAACTATTGATCCAAGTAAGTTTCCCAGCCCATACCAGAATACGGCAAAAGGATAGAAGAACATAGGGAAGATCATGTTCACTACGAGGGCCCCGATGCTTATCTTGTAGTACACATCCTCCTTTGTAGCCAGGCCGATGATCAGAAGAATAAGGACCACGGCCATACCGCTTCCCTGTGCCTGCAGTTTTGTGATAGAGGTTGAAAAATGACCTGAAAACCAGTTCTTCATACCAGAAAAAATTACCATCCTTTTCAGGGATAAAAGTAATGGAAAAAAGTAATCTGATCCAACCTGCCGGCATCTGGCAGATAGTGCCTACTTTTGAATAATATTATAACTACTAAAACCACTAAAATGAACTATAAATTACCTCTCTTACTTATTGGTTTTGTTTTGTTCTGTTATTCAGTGAGTTATTCACAACTTCCGGACGATTTCCCCGGAATTACTGTTCAGCAATATGGTGAAACGGCAGAAGGCAACATTTTCCTGACAGTTTCAACAGACGTCGGCGGCATAGGCTATTATGTATTTATGCTCGACAATGAGGGCAATGTTCAGGGCTATAAAGAATTGCAGGATGATTATTCTTACGATTTCAAGATGCAGCCCAACGGGTTGCTCACCTATGCCCAGTTTTTATCACACCACACATATACAGGCGGAGGCAACTGTGTCCACATGCTACTGGACCAGGAGATGAACGAGATCGGCTCCTTTCAAATGAAGAACGGATTTGTTGCCGAAGCACATGATTTCCAGATCCTGCCAAACGGCCACGTATTGATGTTCGGTTATTATATGACCCAGATGGACCTGACTGAAGTTGTTGATGGTGGCTATCCCGATGCCAGGGTTTCCGGTGGGGTGATCCAGGAACTGGACGATGAAGGGAATGTGGTTTTTCAGTGGAAAAGCTGGGACCACTATACACCTGAAGAATACGACTGGCGAAGGGCTGACAGGCAAACTGTGAGTGCTTTCCACCTGAATACCATTAACATGGATGTGGACGGTAATATCATTTTTGCAACACCCGGTTTTACAAAAAAACTCAGCCGCCAGACCGGTGAGATACTCTGGCACCTGGGTGGCAATGAAAATGAGTTCACTTTTATAGGGGTTGACAGCACCACCGGGGTGGGCCAGGTTACCGGGCATGCCTTTTACAGGCTTAAGAATGGTAATTTTTTGATTTATGACAATGCAGGGAGGGGCTCTGACAACCCGGATTCGGAAGTGCATGAGTACAGGATTGACGAGGAGAACAAAACTGCCGAACTCATCTGGACATATAACTACCCTACCCCCATAAGCGCCTGGCACAGGGGCAATGCTTACCGTCTCACAAATGGCAATACCATTGTCGGGTGGGGCGGTGCAAGCGGAGACCCTATCCCTACCTGCACCGAAATTGATACAGAAGGGAACATCCTTTTCGAGGTGTATTTTGATAACCCCGAAGTTGAAAGCTACCGGGCATTCAGGTTCCCGATGGGCGACTGGAAGGTTGCCGAAGCCCTGGTTACCGAATTGGGCCTGGGCAATAAATATGAATTCCTGCAGGGGGATACACTCGACACCGGCATTGAAGTGGAATTGACCTCGATGACAGGTGGAGGCTATAATGAGGTTGTTATTGCAACGTTCGACCAGGCACCGAAATTCCCCTATTTTGAAGGAAAAGACCCGATGCTGACGGCCCAGAGGGTTACAATGGATCCCGCCTATTTTTTCTTCGGGGGCAGGATCTATTTTGATGTGGAAATATTTGAGCTGGCCAAACCAGGTGATATCACCGTATATTTTAGGGAAACTGAGGGAGATGGTGATTTTGTACCTTTAAATACTACCTATAATTTTGTTACGGGCAGGATCATTGCAGATTTCTCCCTCGACAGTACACAACGGTCTGAATTTGTATTTGGCTATGATGATCTCCTGCCGGTTGCTTATGCCCCTGTTCCTGCATCACCTGAGAATGGAACTGTAGTATACCACTCAGAGATGCAGCGCCTGGAATGGTCGCCGAAAGGATTCTTTACATATTTTGCACTCGAAATAGCCACGGATGAGGGATTTGATACTATCGTATATCAAAATGATAGTGTAACTGATACTTACTTTGAATTTGATGTAGAGAACAATACTTCATACTACTGGAGGGTCAGATCTTATGTTGAGGATTATAATGGAATGCTTGAAAGTGAGTGGTCTGAGTTTTCTGTGTTCCATTCATCTGATGCTCAGGTGAGCGTTCTGGAACCTGCCGCGGAGGTTAAATGGCAATATGGGCTCGATCACTTCATAGAATGGGAAGATAATTTTGCCGATGATGTGGTGATTGAATTGCTCACCGACACATCCCAGGCAGTTCTGGACACGGTTGAAAGCGACGGGGCTTATAAATGGTCTATACCGGTAGATACAGAGATTGGTTGCAGGTACAGGATACGCATTTCCAATGAGGCCGACCCCTCTGTGTATGCTGTGAGCCCATTTTATTTCTCAATTACCGATACAACAGGAAATGACGGTTGTAACCCGGGCATTGATGAAAACAAGGCAATATCCGGGCTTTCGGTTTTTCCAAATCCCGCTTCATCACAGATTTCGCTTGTTTATTCACTTGATGGGCCTTCTGACGGAACGATCTGTTTAACGGATATCCAGGGAAGGAAAAAGATGTTTTATGAGGGCCGTATGCCGAAAGGAGAAAACCATCATGTTTTTTCTTTAGAAGACATTCAAAGCGGTATCTATCTGCTTCAGATAAAAGCAGCTTCATCGCAGGTGAGCAGGAAAGTTATCATAAAAAACTGATCCTGATGAGATACAGACTTATCCTCTTCATATTAATGACTTTTATCTTTGGATCAGGGCTTGCACAAACCCAGACGGTTGGCCTGTTCTTCAACGACAGCCTGGCTTACAACGGTTATACCCTCTTTGCTCCGATGAACCACAGGCATGTTTACCTGATCGACAATTGTGGATACCAGGTCCAAAGCTGGTCGTGCGGCAACCGTAACAGCCATATGGCCTATCTTCTGGAGGATGGAAGTTTGATGCGCACCGGGGTGATACAGTCCTACCATTTCCAGGCGGGCGGACGTTGCGGCCTGGTTGATCGTTATTCCTGGGAAGGGGAACTGCTCTGGGAATTTGAATACCATTCGGAGGAATATCATCAGCACCACGATATAGAACCGTTGCCCAACGGCAACTTTTTAATGATCGCCTGGAAAAAGTATTCCTGGCAGGAGGCTGTAAACATGGGCAAAGACCCACAGCATCTTTCGGATGAATTATGGATGGAGAGTATAATGGAGGTTGAACCCATAGAAGGGGAAATTGTCTGGGAGTGGAATTCAGTTGACCATCTAATCCAGGATTATGATCCCACTAAGGAAAATTATGGTGTTGTTGCCGACCATCCCGGGAAAATAGACATCAATTATACGGATGACCCCAATCCGGCAACCAATACCGATTGGCTTCATGTGAACAGCGTGGAATATAATGCCGCGCTGGACCAGGTGCTCATCTCTCCGAGGAATTACAGTGAGATCTGGATCATCGATCACAGCACCACTACAGAAGAAGCTGCGGGCAGTTCAGGAGGGATGTATGGAAAGGGCGGGGATCTGCTCTATCGCTGGGGAAACCCGGAAGCTTACGACAGAGGTGGAGAAGATGACCAGATGTTGAGATTTATGCACGACCCGGCTTGGATACCTGCCGATTACATTGACGGAGGAAAGATCTCGGTATTCAATAATGAAGATAGTTACCAGCAATCTTCTGTAGTAGTTTTTGATCCTCCCCAGGATTCGCCGGGAGTTTACACCGACCCGGGGGATGATCCTTACGGGCCTGTTTCTTACGACTGGATATATGCCGGCGAGGAATTGTTCAGCAGCACTATTTCAGGCGCCCAACGCTTACCAAACGGTAATACCTTGATATGTGCAGGACAGGGCGGTATTTTTACTGAAGTCACATACGAGGAGAAAGAGCTTGTGTGGAGGTACCGTTGTCCGGTAAATATATTTGGCCGTATTTCACAGGGAAGCACTCCACATGATATTTCACAGTTCAAGATACTGCGATATGGCCCTGACTATCCCGGCCTGGAGGGAAGGGAGCTTATCCCCGGCGATCCGGTAGAGCTTGATCCCTGGGCATACGAATGCACTATTTACGGGGATACACTTATGCAGATCAGTTCTATTGATCAGACAGATAACATAAAAGTGGTCAATCCTTTCACCGGTAAGCTGGTTATTTATTCTGATGTTCAGATCCAGGTGGAGGTCTACAGTATGCAAGGATTTTTAATGGAGCAAGCAATACCGGTTTCCGGGAAGGAGTGTATTGATACCCGTGACTGGCCGGCAGGGATGTATATCCTGAAGGCAATGAAAGGGGGAATGCCAGCCAAAACTGTAAAGGTGGTAAAACTTAATTGACACATACAAGAACCATTTACAGTTTACATTTTACGGTTTTCAAAGGAGGTTTACAAAATTGATAGACTTTAATGCCCCGGATATTGTTTCATATCCAAATCCGTTAAAATCTCCATCTTAGGTTTCACTTCACTCTTCCCGTTGTTTTTCATTGTTCATTGTTCATTGTTCATTACCCTAACATCCATAAACATGTAACGACGTAACGATGTAGCGATGTAACGATGTGCCCATTTATAAAATTAAACACTCAACATTAAACACTCAACACTAAACATTGTATCCTCCGTGCGCCTACGCTGGAACTTCGGCGCAAGCGTAAGCGAAGCGAAGGAAGACCGTAGCACCTTATCAGGAAATTATATTCTCCGTAATTAAGAGTATTGTATTGAAGAAGAAACTTTACGGGAAAACGACAGGTATATATAAAAACCAAGCGGGAACCAATCCGTGAGAATCGATTCCCGCTCGTCTAACGTCAGCCGAAGCTTTCGAGAGACGTCAGGCTACGGTTATATGACTAATCCGTTTGTTTCCGGTTCCTTGCGGAACCTTTGTTTCAGGATCGAGGATCAGTTCTGCCTTCCTTGCGGTTGGCGTCCCATTTCCTCAGCTCTTCGCTGCGCACCCTTGGAGGCTCTGCCTTGCGGTTTTGCCTCTTTGGGCTCCCTTGCTCAGAATTGTCTTGCGACGCATCGTTGCTTGGGCCAGAGTTCGACTCTGCCTTACCCGAGGGTTTAGCGTTGTCTACCTCCTGCAGGTCTGAGCCAGTCTTTTATCGCTCACCTGATGAAACAAATGTAGCGTAAAGTCTCCGGTGAAATCAAGTATTTTTTGACGTAAAAATTAACTACGTATTCACAGAGGTTATTAACAATTGTTAATAGTTCTGTTATGTTTTGAAGATCAAAGTTTTACTCTGATAGCATCCAATTTCTCTCCGCTGTTTTGTGAATGCATTTACCCGCTCAGCGTGAAACAAAAACACCACAGAAGTTTGGGAATTCCTAAAGAATCAGTATATTTCTTGGATTTGATGGCCTTACCAGTGTGCAAGGGGACCTTAAAATACTCGACTGTGATAACCTTGGAAACCTGACCGCATTGAGTGGCCTGGCCCAGGTAGGCGGCATGCTGGAGATAGCAGGTTGTGCAACGCTTGAGGCACTCACAGGCCTGGAAAACCTGACTTCAATAGGAGGTAAGCTCAAGATCAGCGGTAATTCACTGATCACATCCCTGACAGGTCTTGACAATATTGATCCGCTGTCCATTACAGACCTTGAAATACGGTATAACCCTGTCCTGTCTGTATGCGAGGTTCAAAGCATTTGCGAGTACCTGGCCAGCCCCGGCGGAGTATATATCCTCTGGATCCAGAGTCAGAGGGGCGACAGCAGAGAAATCCTGATTATTGAATAAAAAACTCATTGAATCATTAATAGTGCAAAAAATCGGTGAATTTGTTATTATTGACCTTGATATAATTTGTTTATTTATGACTGCCTGGGATAAATGATCAGAAAATTCTGATCCCCCATGTTTTCAGGAACATAGTATGTAAATCTCCATAATGGAAGTTTGAAAGAAACATATTGTGGTCGAGAACTTATAATAACAAAAAGAGACTCTTCAGATTTTTTGCATTTGTCAAAAAAAACATCAAGATCGTTTGATTCCTGCCATTCAAGGCTTTGTTTGTTCTTCTGCAAATGAAGTACTTCTTTGATTGCCTTGCGGGTAGGATCCATTGAAAAAACATAAAACCGCGAGCTCAACTGCTGGTTAAGATTTAAAAGGGTATTAATCCACTGGCTAAACCCTATTTCATTCTCAGCGTTTTCAGGCACAAAAACATTAATAGTGCTGATTGTATTTACCGGCTGAGGTAAATTACATACAATTACTTCTTTACCGGTTCCCTTGAGTGTTGATTCAAGGATATTTCCAAATATTTTATTCAGATCGGGAGACCTTCCTGACCATCCCAGGATAATTTTTGAGATCAGCAATTCTTTGGATGTTTTAATAATCGCTTCAGGAACACTAACATCATTCCGTATGATATTTTGTATTTTCACTCCCATAGAGGAAGCATGCCCCGTGATCTTTTCAAGAGTTTTATTGAAAGAGGCAGTTCTTGAGCCTTTCTTATTATTATCATCCAACACATATAGAGTATATAGGGGCTCTGAAGTATTCACGGTTTTCATATAGACCGATATTTCCGTCAGTTTGGCCATGGTATACGGATTGGCTATAGGCACTAATATTCTTTCCGTTTCCGTTTCTGCGCCTGTTTCATCAAAGGCTTGCTCATTTTCTGCCAGCGCCAGTCTTTTTCCGTATATTTCTGTTAGATAAGAACTTATAAGTGAACTTGCTAAAATCATTAAGATTATAGCGTTGAAAATATCCTTGCTGATCAAACCATAGTTATAGCCCACCAGTGCGATTGCCAGTGTGGCTGCAGCACGGGCTGCCGTAAGCCCAAAAATTGTATTCATTTCATTCATTGATTGCCTGAAGACAACCTTTGTTACGAATGCAGCGAACCATTTACCACTGATGGCCAATGTTATCAGTAAGGCAGCAAACAAGAAAGTCTTGAAACTTCCGAATATGCTTGTCAGATTCACGAGCATACCTATGCTGATGAGAAAAACCGGAATGAACAGGGTATTACCAACCAACTCAATATGTCCCATCAGGGTAGAAGACCTTGGGATCAGACGGTTCAAAGCCAAGCCCGCGAAGAATGCTCCAATTATAGGCTCTGCACCAGCAATTTCGGCAGCAAACGAGGCAATGAACAAGATGGATAAAACATACAGGTATTGTGTATGGCTATCTCCAGGTATGTTATGAAAAAACCACTTGCTTATTCTGGGGATCCCCCAAAAAATAATGAAGGAAAAGCCGCCGAAACTGATAATGAAAATTCCCAGGCTACTGATCATATCTTTACTGTCAAGCAGAACGGACGAAGTAAAGGCCAGCACGGCCAGTACAATTGTATCTGCAATAACAGTCCCACTGACAGCAATATTGACCGCCTGGCTCCTTGAGATGTTAAGTTTTTTAACAATAGGGAAAGCAATAAGTGTGTTTGATGCCAGCAGGATACCCGTCAGCACGGAAACTACAATGGATGAGGATAAAAGGTGTAGAGCCGCATAGTATCCCATTGCAAATGGAACGAGAAAAGACAACAAGCCGAAAAATATACTTTTGGTTCTGTTCTTTCTGAATTCGGTATATTCAATATCCAGTCCGGCAAGAAACATAATGTACAGCAAGCCAACTTTACTAAAGAGTTTGACAATATCATTATTGGCAATCAAGTTGGTAGCATTGGGCCCGATAATGATACCAATAATTATCAGTCCTATTATCGATGGGGTTTTAGTATTGTGCAAAAAGAGTGGCACAATCAGAACTATTAACAAGATAAAAGAGAATACCAGTACCGGTTCTGAAATAGGCAATTCGAATCGGGGAATTTCCATTTCTATTCTTCCTTTAAGAAGTGTTTAATATCTTTTATCTTCCCATAAAGAACCACGATATCATCCTCAGCCAGAATGGTTTTGGAATTCCCAACTTCCTGAACTTTATTTACTTTCTTTGAAACCCCAATCAGGTTCTTTTCAGTTTCCGGTTTAATCGTTGTCAGGACGATCACATTATAATTTTTTCTTACATCTATTTCCCCGACTGTTTTATTAATGAATCTTTTCGGCACTTTGGCTTCGATGATATGATGGTCAACCGACAGATCGAATGAATCAACTACTCCGCTTATGTTTAATTTTTTTGCCCATCTTTCGGCAGTTTCTTCTTCCGGGTGGACGATTTCTTCAATTCGCATGGCCTCAAGTATCATTTCATGTAAGGGAGAAACTGCACGGCTTATTAACCGTTTAACCTTTAATTGTTTCATTAATGCTGTTGTAAGGATACTGGCCCCTTCATCTTCACCGATGCATACCATCACAACATCAGTATCCTCTACCGGAAGATGCTTCACTGCCTGCATATCGGTGGAATCCAGACATATCGTGTGTGTGATCTTTTCTTTTAGCGAATCAACCTTGCTCATTTTACTGTCTACTCCGATAACCTCGTGACCTGTATTTGTCAATTTCTGAGCTAAAGATGAACCGAAATTTCCTAAACCAATAATGATGAATTTCATGTCTTAAGATTAATTAATAAGAATATCCTCTACTGGAAATTTATATTTTAGGTTGACAATTCTTCTAAAAAAAGCAATTAAGATTGTCAACATGCTAACCCTTCCGATAAACATTGTGAAAATGATAATAATTTTACCCGGATAACTCAAAGAATCAGTAATTCCAAGACTAAGACCAACAGTACTGAAAGCCGAGAAACTTTCAAATGCTATAGCTAACAAGCCTTTATCACCATCAAAGTAAGAAAGTAACAGAATTGAGATTCCGATAACGATAATTGATAAAGTTAGAATGGCAAAGGCTCTACGTGTTGAGAATGTTGAAACCTCTCTCTTGAATACCTCAATCCTGTCTTTTCCTTTGGCAAGGCTCAGGAAGTTCAGTATTGCGATGGCAAAAGTACTGGTTTTTACGCCGCCACCGGTTGATCCGGGCGATGCACCTATCCACATAAGAAGTAAGGTTATCATAATAGTAGAAAAATGCAGCGCTGAAGTATCTACTGTATTGAATCCTGCTGTTCTGGGAGTTGCGGCACTAAAGAAGGCAGTTACCATTTTTCCAATGGTGCTGTGTTCTGCCAGAGTATTGTTATATTCAAAGACGTAAAATAATAAAGTACCTCCTAAGAGCAAGAACATGGTAGTAATTAAAACTATTCTTGTGTTTATGCCGAGTATCCAGGGAGAGTATATTGATTGTTTTTTTAATGCTCTGTCTTGAATGACATGCTTAAAATAGGTAATGGTATTGAATACTATAGGAAAACCAAGTCCCCCAATAATAAATAGTGAGGCTATAATAAGATGTAGCATGTAATTATACCTGAACCCTGTTTCAAACAGACTATTGGCCAAAGTTGAAAACCCTGCATTGCAAAATCCAGAAACAGAGTGAAAAACTGAAAAGAAAATATCCCCTCCTGTAAGGTCTGATCTTATTGAGTTGATACTTATATAAATAAGGACTGCTCCAATTGCTTCAATAACAAATGTTACAAGGATGATTTTTTTTAAGGTACTAAATACCTCCGCTGCTTTCTCAGCATTGTTCATATCCTGGATCATTAACCTGTTCTGATATGAAGCCCCTCCTTTGAAAAAGTATCCAAAATAACTGGTAAATGTCATTATTCCTATACCACCCGCCTGGATCAAAAGAAGGATGACGGTCTTGCCAAAACTTGTAAAATAACTCCCTGTGTCTACTACAATCAAGCCAGTAACACATACTGCACTGGTAGAGGTGAACAGAGCATCAATGAGCGAAATGCCGCTATAAGTGGCATTTGGAAGCATGAGTAAAATTGTTCCCATTGAAATAATAAAAGCAAAGCTTATTAAAAATAGTTGTGCAGGATTCAAATATTTTTTATTGAAGTCAATGCGGATTGCAGCCAGGGCTCTAATGAAAACAGCAACCAAAGCAACATTTAACCAAATCCGTTCCTGAAGTAAAGTGATGTTTCCCCAACCTGCAAGATTTGCAATGTTTACAGAGTAAAAAAGGAAAATAGATACGTCTACCGGCCATACTTTTGTTGTTGGTCTGGTTGTACGGAATAAATAAATAAATAAAATAAATGCAGCACCGGAAAAAAGGGATATCAGATAAATAAAATTGAGAAATTTTAATTCGAGAACCGGTCCTCCCACTCCAACGTCATATATAAGGGCTAATACACCCAGCACAGAAACAAGGAAGAATATAATCCTTAATGATTTTCTTAGCCTTTCTTTTTCTGAAAGAAAGTTGGAGCTATCAGGTTTCATCTTATTGTATCAGCTATTCTTGTTGTGGGAGTCCCAATCCCTTTCATTTATTTGCCTGGATTCAATTAACTGTAAATGTTGACGTATATCCTTCAGAATTTCATTAGCCTCACAAGTATTTTCTAAATGGTAATCTGAGTTGTCAGCATGCTCAATTAACCTATTAATATAGCTGATAGCTTTCGTGATTTTTTGATTGAACAATTCATCTTTTTTCATTTTTACTGCCTGGTCTAGCATTTGAAAAAGATGATCGTAACATTCCAGGTAATTTTGTATGATAAGATTGTTCCTTGTACAAAGAGTCTTCTTTAAGGCATTAATTTTGAACATCGTTATAACAATCAGTTCAGCGGACTTATCGATATTCGTTAGCATATCTCTTAGTTAAAATGGTGATTGTTTAGGCACATCCGTTAATTGATTTATTTATCTTTAAAATAATCATTACGGTCCTTTCTTTGTCTGTATACTTCACGAAAGCCAATAACAAGCATCCAAACAATAATTATGATCAAGATGATCACAAGAATAATATATGCGGCAAAATCATTCATTGCCACTGACGGCTGCTTATTTTGATCATTTCATGCCAAAATTAGTGGCCGTACAATAAGAGAAGTATAAATAATATAGAGTAAAGTATAAAGATTTTATAAAAACTAGCAGAAACGGTAACCAACACCGCTTTCTGTAATTATGTGCTTCGGATTGTTAGGATTGTTTTCCAATTTTTTCCGGAGTTGGGCAACATATACCCTTAAATACTGTGTGTCTGCCTGGTACCCTACGCCCCAAATCTCTTTTAGTATATATTGATGGGTTAATACTTTACCCTCATTTTTGACGAACAATGCAAGCAGATTATATTCTGTGGCCGTTAACTTGACTAGTGCGTCATTTTTTCGCAGTGTTCTGGCAACCAGATCAACTTCCAGATTACCGAAAAGAAAGGGTGCCTCAATATTTCCTGTTTTATTTTTCTTTATGGAAGACCTGATCCTGGCCAGCAGTTCTCCTGTCCGGAATGGCTTCGTTAAATAATCTGAAGCACCATTATCGAGAGCTTTTATAATGCTGTTTTCATTGTCTTGAACTGACAAAATAATTATGGGCTTATTATACCAGGCCTTGAGTTCTAATAAAACATCATGACCACTCATATCGGGCAATCCGATATCTAATAAAATGAGTTCAGGGGGATGATTGGCAGCCAATGATAATCCCTCTTTTCCTGTAGCAGCCAATCTTACTTTGTAATCATTACTTTCAAGGGCGATCTTGAGTAACTTACGAATCTGGACTTCATCGTCAATGACTAAAATATCAGTTTTATTCATCTTCTAGATCATTCAATGTTGATATTTCTGTTGGGATCGATATTTTAAATATAGCGCCAGTTTCGCCGGTTTTATTTTCTAATTTGACTTCTCCGTGATGTGCTTCTACAAATCCCTTGACAATTGATAATCCAAGGCCCGTGCCCCCGGTAAGTGATTTTGGCATCCGAAAGAATTTTTCAAAAACCCTGTCAAGTTTATCTTCCGGAAATCCAGGCCCATTATCACTGATTGTTATTATGCAGCTCCTTTCTGAATAACTCAGGTTAATTTCAACCTTCGATCCAGCGGGTGTATATTGAATGGCATTGTGAAGAATGTTTTTTAATACTTGTTCAATCAGCCCCGGATCCAACTTAAATATAGGAAGCGAATCATCAGACTCAAAAGCGATTATATGACCACTTGATTCTTCTTCAAAGTCTTGAATGACTTTGTGCATAAGCTCATTTAAATCGCACCAGTCAAGCTGGGGTCTTATAAATCCTGATTCAAGTCTGCTCATGTTCAGCAAATTTTCAACTTGTCTGTTCAATCGGAGACTGGCAATATTGATCTCTGACAATAAATCATTCTGGTTTGTACGGGATAATTTAGAAGGCTTTGACTTTAGCGTATCAACGGCTCCAATTATCGTTGAAATAGGAGTTCTGAGTTCATGGGATAGTGAGTTCAAAAGTGTATTATATAGCATAATTGTATTCTCTCTTTCTTCTTTCTCCTTGGCCCTTATCTCTGCCTTACGGATTTTTGAAGTCAATACGGCATTCAACAAAGCTATAGCAAAATACATAAGGAACAGCAAAACGTCTTCAGGTGTTCCTATCGAAAATTTATATAGCGGTGGGATGAAGAAAAAATTCCACAGTAAAGCGCTAAAAATAGCTGTAATCATTACTGGCAATATGTCGAACAACATGGCCAGAATTGAAACAGCAAGCAATAGAATCAAGGCAACAACTTTATTTCCAATATGCCTTTCAAGAAAGAAACAAGGCAACGCTATTATAACTATGAGGCTAATACCTACTATAAACTGATAGTGTATTTTGTTTTTTATGTTAGTTAGAAATGCCATGATATAATATCAAAATGTTGCTTTCCCCCTTAAGGACATTATTTCAACTATGTGTAAATTAAAATTAACAATAATTTTGTTTTGAGAGGATTTTTTTATTTTGTTCTCTCAGTGCGAAATAAAAATTTCTCATAAGTTTTGAATTTTCCAAAGAATCATTACATTGCTGCATAATCATACATTAACTCTAACCAAAAATCAGATTAATATGAAAGAATTCGCCTATAATTTGAGCTTATTGGTAATTTTTGTTGTTTCGTCATGTACCATGCAGGAACAGAAAGAAAATATGGATGCTATGAAAGTAAGCCCCATCGACAAGCAAACCATTCAGAACACTGTATCTGCCCTTGAGGAAAAATACGGTGAGGATGCTCTTTTCAGGATCGAAAAAGGCGTGGAACAGACTGCCGTGTTATGGCGTGAAAAAGACGGGACAGTGGAAGACTTCAGGGATTTCTGCCTGTCGAACTTCATGACTGACCATGATGAACTGGACGGATTGTTCAAAAGCCTTAGCCAAAACTTCGAAACCATTATCGGAAGCCTCCTCAAGATAAGCAAAGACCTGAAACGGAAGCTTCACCTGGATATGGGCGAAATCCGCGACATCGACCTGATGTTTGGGAGTTATAGTCCTTATGCCCACCTCACGGAGGATTTTTTCGACAACAAGATCGCCTTTGTGGTGACCCTGAATTTCCCGTATTATTCGCTTGAGCAAATGACTGAAAAGGCAGGCGACTGGACAAGGAAGGAATGGGCGTATGCCCGGATGGGAGGGATGTATACGGCCCGCCCACCTGCCGCGCTCCTGCAAAAGGTCGCGGGCGAATCAACAGCTTCCGACACCTATATTTCGGAGTACAACATTTATATGGGCAATCTCACCGACAAGCAGGGTGAAACATTCTTCCCATCAGACCTGAAGCTGATTACCCACTGGGGGTTGAGGGATGAGCTGAAATCAAATTATGCGGAAGCCGATGGACTGGAAAAACAGGAAATAATCTACCAGGTGATGAAACGCATCATAGACCAGAGCATTCCCGGCAAAGTGATCAATTCTGACAAGTACTACTGGGACCCTTATGAAAACACGGTGACCGATGCAGAAGGCAATGAGGTTGTTTACGAGCCCGAGCCTGACACACGCTACCAGTACCTTCTGAACAACTTCAAAGCGCAGGAAAAGCTTGATGCTTATTACCCGCATTATGAGAATTTCATCCAGAGGAAGTTCGAAGGTGACTACGAGATCCCACAGGAAGATGTGGAAAAGCTCTTCAGGGATTTTGTGTCCTCTCCAACGGTGAAAAAAGTAGGCGAGCTCATCAGCCGGCGTTTGGGCCGCGACCTGGAGCCGTTCGATATCTGGTACGATGGTTTCAAGGCCAGGAGCGCCATTCCGGAAGAGAAGCTCGACCGTATCGTGAAGCAGAAATACCCCACCCGTGAAGCGTTTGAGAAAGACCTGCCCAACCTTTTGATGAACCTGGGATGGGACAAAGAAAAGGCTGAAAGTATCGGCAGCAGGATACAGGTGGATCCGGCCCGTGGTGCAGGACACGCCTGGGGCGCTGAATCGAGGGAATTCCCTGCTCATTTAAGGACAAGGGTCAGCGGTGATGGCATGGACTACAAGGGGTACAACATTGCCATGCATGAGTTTGGGCATACTGTTGAGCAGACCATCACCCTGCACGATGTTGATTATTACATGCTGAGGGGTGTCCCCAATACTTCATTCACCGAGGCGCTGGCTTTCATGTTCCAGAAACGCGACCTGGACATGCTGGGCCTTACCGAAGGGTCAAGTGAGAAAGAGGCTATGATGGCGCTGGATAATTTCTGGTCGAGCTATGAGATCATGGGGGTTTCGCTGGTGGATATGGAAGTGTGGAAATGGATGTACCAGAATCCGGATGCCTCACCGTCGGAATTGAAAGAAGCTGTAATCCGCATTGCCAAAGAGGTGTGGAACACTTATTATGCACCTGTCTTTGGCATGGAAGACGAGCCTGTACTGGCCATCTATTCCCATATGATCGACAACCCGCTGTACCTCTCGGCCTATCCCATCGGGCACCTGATCGATTTTCAGTTGGAGAAGGAGATTACAGGGAAGAACTTTGCGGGTGAGGTTATGCGCATCTTTACCATGGGAAGGATCATCCCGCAGTACTGGATGGAGCAGGCCGTAGGTAACAGGATTTCCGGCGAGCCGCTCATTGAAGAAGCGGATAAGGCGGTGGGGGTGGTGGAATAATTACTCGATTGCACGATTGCGCGATTTAGAAGATGGAAAGAATTATTTCGGAGATCGCGCAATCAGAAATTTATATCTTTCGCCAAAATGTTATCATTAAAGTCCGCAGCGCACTTTTCAACCCGGGAAAAGTCAGCCGGATCAATGTGGCGCATTTTATGGCCGGCTTGATAACTAATGAAAAGACCTGGCAAAAATGGGAAGCCGCATGCCGGTGGTTTACGGAAAGGATTATGTGGGGTGAAGGGGCCGGGACGGAACTAATCTGAATAACAGATCACGCATTTATTCTTATGTAATCAGAAAAGTCACCGGAGGTGACGAAAGAATGGTAGAAAAGCGGAAAGAATATGTAAGAAACAGCAAACTCCGTAGGAGTGGCAGAGAGATAGCCTGGCCACAGGTGTTTCGTCCCTGGCGGGACTAATCTTAATACAGATCACATGTTCTTTCTTTGAAACCTGGCAGGTTTACTCAATCCGTTGCTCCCTAATGGTACAAGATCCATGCGTCCACGATCCATCTATCATTAATTCCAGGGAAGCCTAAGGGTTACCACGAAGGATATTATCAGCATCAATAAAGAATGTCAAAAAGCAGATCTTCTTGTCCTTCTGTAGTGGTCCAACAGGTTATTTTAATAAACTTTTTTCCTGCTGATATTCCTTTTTAAGATCTTCAAAGACCTTTTTTACGGTGGAGATCTTCTTTACAAGGGCAGCATTGGCGCCTGTAAATGCAAATCCGTCAGCCATATTTCCTTTATAGGCCGCATGAAGCGCCTTGGCAATGCAGTAGAGTGCGGTTTTGGGATTGCATGATTTGATGCATCGGTAATTGCAGGAAAGTGGTTTCCTTTTACCTTCATAGGCTTCCTGCAGGAATTTATTGAAAATGGTCCTTCCCGGCATTCCCACCGGGCTACTTACGATCTGTATATCCGTTTCACTTGCCTGGATGAATGCATTCTTGAATTCAACTGACGCATCACACTCTTCAGTGGCGACAAAACGGGTCCCCAGTTGAACCGCTGATGCCCCTTTTTTCATGATCCGGAACATATCATTTCCGCTGTAGATCCCCCCGGCAGCTATAACCGGTATATTGATCCTGTATTTCTCCCTGATCCCCCTGGTGACATTTAAAACATCTTCGACAAGCTGATCAAGATGATTGCTTTTATTCGAAAGATTTGCAGTTTTAAACCCCAGGTGACCACCTGCGAGTGGACCTTCTACAACGAATGCATCGGGCAGGTAATCATAGTTTTGTTTCCATTTATTAGCGATAATGGATGCAGCCCGGCCGGATGAAACGATGGGGATCAGTTTTGTTTTTGATCCCTGCCCCAGGTAAGAGGGAAGGTCGAGCGGCAGTCCGGCTCCTGCAAATATGATATCGATCTTTTCCTCAATGGAGGTTCGTACCATGTCGGAGAAATCGCTCAGGACTGACATGATATTTACACCAAGTACACCCTTAGTCATTTCCCTGGCTTTACGGATCTCGTTCCTGAGCCCGTCGATATTGCCCTGGCGGTACTTTGTACGGGCAGAGCTCTCTAACAGGCCGATTGCAACCGAGGAGATAACACCAACACCACCCATGTTAGCCACTGCCGACGCAAGTCCCGATAAAGAAATCCCTATACCCATTCCTCCCTGGATGATGGGTACAGGTATCTTAAGAGTGCCAATATCAAATGACTTCATAAAGAGTCTTGTGAAACTTCCTAGTAGTTGTCTTTTCGAGGACGGGCTTCATTTACTGAAAGCTCCCTGTCGTTGACGGTTTTACCGTTCAAGCCATCTATGGCTGATTTTGCCTCGGTATTGTCTTCCATAATGACAAAGCCAAATCCTTTGCTCCTGCCATTGTACTTATCTGTAATGATCCTGGCGGATTCTACTTCTCCGAACTCGCTGAATAGATCATTCAGGTCTTCTTCTGTAACCTTATAATCAAGGTTTCCTACATAAATATTCATAGTTAATAGTTAAATAATTAATATTTGGCATGAACCGGAGGGTTACTTAAACCTTTCAGTTTCGTGCCTTAGTAATCGATTTAAAAAGAGTGCGATAATTACTAATTGCGCGGAGGGAATTAGGAAAAATTGCGCAGAATCTCAAATCTGATGGTGCAAAGATATACAATTTATTGGTTTAACAAAAATATAAGGCGTTTATTTACAGTCTTATGGTTTGCTTTACCCTCTGCGTGAAACAAGAAAGAGCAGGCACCAGGCAGTTGGAGCTTAGACTAGTTTGGTTTTTATGATTTGAATATCGGAATTTGTTTGGAATTTGGAGTTTACTGCAAAGGATTATACAATTACCCTTGCTAAAAAGTTTCCTGACCGGGACCGGTGCAATTTATTGGCATGGTTTTGCCCTTATACATTTCATTCATCAAAAAAAACAATATCATGGTTAACATTACACTTTTATTCAGCATCATTCTTAGTTTCACATTAAGTTTCATTGCTCCACCGGATGAAGGAATGCCAGAGACAGAAGCTGAGGATTTCTGGAATTACATCACAATGGAAAACCCTTACACTGACTGGAAACAATGGCCGGGAATGGAAGGCATGTACGAAGGACAAAGCCCCCACGGAGCCTACCTTAAGCTTTATCTTAATGATGTGGCTTATAATGCTGTAAAGAATGACAAGGAGCTTCCCTACGGATCCATTCTTGTGAAGGAAAACTATGGCAAGGATAAGGAGAAGCTTATGGCTGTTACCCCAATGTACAAATCGGAAGGTTTCAATCCCGATGCAGGCGACTGGTTCTGGGCAAAATATGGAACCGACGGTAAGGCTATGGCATCTGGTAAAGTGCAAAGTTGTATCGACTGTCATATGAAAGTCAAGGACAAAGGCTGGATCTTTACTGAATGCAAAAAAGAGATGAAGTGATCAGAATGTTGAACTTCCTTTACACTTGTGAGGAGGTCGTTCTACTAGTTTCCGGACGATTTAGCGGATCGGATGAATAGCTGATATTTCATTACATTCTTCCATCCCTACGGGATTTTAATTTTATGTTATACCGCCTACCGGTGTTTCGTCCCTGACGGGACTAATCTGAATAACAGATCACGCATTTATTCTTATGTAATCAGAAAAGTCACCGGAGGTGACGACAGAATGGTAGCTATTATATAACCCTATGTTTCAATTATTCAGATAATTAGGGAAATTTTAACATTTTTTTAATCAATTATGACCTTCAGGAAGTATCTCTTCGTTTCATCTTTAAGTTCTATGAAATATAAACCTCCAGGCAATCCCGGGTCAATGGAAAACCGGAATGAATTGAACCCGGTATTGATGCTGCCGTTATAGAGGTCACGGGTCAGTTTTCCTGTGATATCGATCGTTACTTCGAATTCTGGATTTTCATAATCCAATGCCGTAACGGCATCGGTAAGGGTGAGTATGATCCGGTCGCCTTCGCTGTTGGTTGAAGCAGCGTATGGGAAAAGCGCATCGCTTGTTGTGCCGGCAGGAAATTGCTGAAGTCCGTGCTTGTAATCAAACAGGGGGTCATATCCATAATCACCAAAATTTACGGGGACCTGGCCCATGTTTTTGGGCCAGGAAAGGGTAAGTTGTCCAGCCTGAAACTGCCTTTGAACACAGGTCCGGATATCTCGTTTAGTTTAACACAATGACGAATAACGAACAGGCTTATTTTCCTGTTTTTTTCTATTTTCGGCCTGAAATTAAAAGGTAATCATCATAATTGCATCATGAAAAAGTCATTCAAAACCACTCTAGCGCTCCTTCTGCTTGTTTTCCTTCAAGCCTTCCAGTTGAGTTTCAGCCAGGCGGTCTTAACTGCCGATGAACTTCTTGGCCTGAAAAGAGGCTACGTTTATGATCTGAAACCTGACGGTACGGAGCTGATCTATTCGGTGCTGACCCCCAGGGGGCCCAATGAAGAACCGGGACCAGCACACAGGGAATACTTCAGAATGGATTTACCGGGCAATGCATCAAGCCCGCTTTTCGATGACGGTATCAAGGGAAGTTCTCCCAGGTATAGTCCTGATGGCTCATACATTGCATTTCTCCATAAAAAAGAAGAGGGCCATACCCAGGTATGGGCCATACCTGCCGGAGGCGGAGATATGATGCAACTGACCCGGGCTGATAACAATGTCAGCTATTACAGGTTCCATCCCGACGGGCAGGGCATCGCCTATCTTTCAAGAGAGCCTGAAACGGAGAGGGAGATTGAACTGGAAAAACGGGGATACGGCTTTATTTTTTACGAGGAAAACCTGAAAAACAACAGGCTTTTCACCACCCGTTTCAATGAAGATCTTAATCCCGGACCGGAAAAGCAATTACTCAGGGGCACCCATGTATGGAACTTTGAGTTCAGCCCCGACGGACGATGGCTGGCTTTTTCCAGTTCGGAGAAGAACCTGATCGATCATCGGTATATGTTCCGTGAACTGCAGATCCTGGATATGAGCACCGGTGAAGTTGTTATGGAGGTTGGAAACAAAGGTAAGCTTGGAAATTATGCTTTCAATGAGGATGGCACACACCTGGCCTTTGCCTCGGCGCTGAACATCAACGACCATGCTGTTAGCCAGGCGTACACCTATTCCCTTGAGGAAGAAACCATCACGAACCACACACCGGTTGATTACAGGGGCCATGTAGAATGGGTGGGATGGAAATCTGACAAAGAATTAATGTATTATGCAGGGGAAGGGGTGTATCCTAAATTGTACAAGCTGTCGCTGAAGAAGGGCAAGCGCACAATGATGCTGGATTCCCGGACCTCGGGCATAATTTTCGGTACACCCCTGTTTACGCCTGATCTCGAGCTCTTCGTTTTTACGGGTAATACACCCTACGATCCTTCCGATTTCTATACCTGGGACGGAAAGGGCGACCTGACCAAAATATCGGATTTAAACCCCGGTCTTAGTGATAACGTATTCGGCGAGCAGGAAGTGATCCGCTACGAGGCCAGGGACGGCATGGAAATAGAGGGCCTGCTGATCAAGCCCGTGGGGTACGAGGAAGGTAAGAAATACCCTTTGATACTTTATGTCCACGGCGGACCGGAAGCCCATCACAGCAACGGCTGGCTGAGCCGGTACTCGAGCCCCGGACAGGTCGTGGCCGGCAAAGGGTATATGGCAGCTTACATAAACTACCGGGCCAGCACAGGCTATGGGGTCGATTTTGGCATGGAAGGCTTCATGGACCCGGCCGGAAAGGAATTTGACGACCTGGCCGATGCCATTGAATATCTGGTGGCAGAGAAGGGTGCCGACAGGGAAAGGGTTGGCATGGCCGGAGGCTCTTACGGTGGGTATGCGGCTGCCTGGTTTGCGACCTACTACACAGACTATGTAAAGGCTGTATGCATGTTCGTGGGGATCAGCAATGTGATGAGTAAGCGCGGCACCACCGACATCCCCTGGGAAGAGATGCTTGTGCACAGCGGAAAGCCCCTGGAAGAGCAGTGGCAGATGAACCTTGAGCGGAGCCCTGTCTATCATGCCCATAAGAGCAAAACCGCCACCCTCATCATCGGCGGAGCCGACGACCCCCGGGTGCATCCCTCTCAAAGCCTGGAACTTTACCGCCGGATGATAATGAATGACCATCCTGCAGTCAGGCTGGTCCAGTACCCCGGCGA
>CAZXWD010000040.1:0-24062 GCA_964644135.1 uncultured Bacteroidales bacterium
AAAAAGGATTAGCCACAAAGGCACAATGACACAATGAACCACAATGTCCATTAAATAATTTTCAAAACGAATAATACTTTTATTGGTAAGCATAACTTAGAGGCCCTTAGAGCCTTTGCGTTTTAGCGGCAAAGGATCCTTAGCCACAAAGGCTCAAAGTCTCAATGGAACGCAAATTAAGGGCAATAACATACAAACCACACAACCCGTTAGTAAATAGTGAATATCTAAACTCTAAGCTCTAAGCTCTAAGCTCTTAGCTTATTTCTACATCCAAAAACTTTATTATTTCATCAACCGCTCCGGCCGGAAACCAGTTGATGGACCCGTCACGCGAGAACCACGTAAGCTGGCGCTTGGCATACCTTCTTGTATTTGTTTTAATATCCTCAATGGCCCGGTCCAGGCTTATTTCACCGTCAAAATGCCTGAAAAGCTCCTTATAGCCTACTGTATTAAGCGCATTCATTTTACGTAGTGGATAAACCCTTTTTGCCTCATCTACCAATCCTTTTTCAATCATTTCATCCACCCTGATATTTATTCTGGCATACAATTCTTCCCGCGGATGCTCCAGGCCGACCTTGATTATATTGAAAGGCCTGTCTTTTTGCTTATTCAGTCTTTGGGCAGAGTAGGGCTTTCCGGTTTGCAGGCACACTTCAAGGGCCCTCCTTATGCGGTTTGGATTGTCCAGGTCGACCTGGCTGTAATAAACAGGATCGAGTTCTTTTAACCATTCCTGTATATGTTCCAGTCCTTTTTCCCTGAAATCCTTTTTGATCTTTTCTCTTATCTCCGGATCAGCGTCGGGAAATTCATCGATCCCATAACAAACGGCATCAATGTAAAGGCCCGATCCGCCGGCCATTACAGCAACATCTTTCCTATTATGGATCTTTTCGATGATGCTCAGGGCTTCCTCTTCAAAACGGGCAACATTATAATCATCTTTGATGGAGAGAGAGTTGATGAAATGATGTTTGACCTGTGAGAGGAATTCCTCACCGGGCTTGGCAGTGCCGATGGAGATTTCCCTGTAAAACTGCCTTGAATCGGCCGATAGGATCTCTGTGTTAAAATGGCCGGCAATTTTCAGGGCTGTTCCGGTCTTTCCCGAAGCGGTGGGACCAAGGATGATTATCAGATGCTTGTTACCCAAAAATGATATTTTTACAACTATTGAGTTTCAGGGTTTTTTGCTTCAAGCCCCAGCTTCTCCCCTTCATTCAGCATAAGCTGATAGGCTTCGTCATAGTCATTCCTTATAACACCATCCAGGATGGCCTCCCTGATGTTGTTCTTTATAACGCCAACTTCAGGGCCCGGAGGGATACCGAAAGTCTTCATGATAACTTCTCCCGAAATGGGTGGCTGCCAGTTCCGGATACGGTCCTTTTCCTCCACCTCCACCAGCTTCTTTTTGACGACCTTGAAATTATTAAGGTACCTTTTGACCTTTTCCGGGTTTTTTGACGTGATATCCGCTTCACAAAGCACCATCAGGTCATCAATATCATCGCCTGCCTCGTAAAGCAACCTCCTTATTGCCGAGTCGGTTACTACGTCCTGTGCGAGTACTATAGGACGCAGATGAAGCAATACCATTTTCTGCACATATTTCATATGTTCGTTCAACGGGAGCTTCATCCGGCGGAAAATCCTCGGAACCATTTTGGCTCCAACGAACTCATGCGAATGGAAAGTCCAGCCATGGCCCTCTTCGAACTTCTTCGTTACAGGTTTTGCAATATCGTGCATCAGCGCTGCCCACCTGAGCCAGTAATTATCACTTACTTCAGCAACATTGTCGAGTACCTTGAGGGTGTGATAGAAATTATCTTTATGTCCCTTGCCATCAATAAATTCAGCCCCTTTGAGCTCGAGGAACTCAGGAAAGATCTCTTTCAAAAGCCCACTCTTGTCAAGCAGTTTGAAGCCCTTAGAAGGGACCTTTGCCATTATGATCTTTTCCAGTTCGTCGTTGATGCGCTCCTTCGATACGATCCGGATACGCTCTGCATTTCTTTTTATGGCCTCGAACGACTTTTCCTCTATGAAAAAATTCAATTGTGTGGCAAATCTTACGGCCCTCATCATCCTCAGGGGGTCATCAGAATAGGTTGTATCCGGATCAAGAGGCGTCCTGATGAGCCTGTCGTGCAAATCCTGGATGCCATTGAAAGGATCGATAAGCTCTCCCAGGTTTTCTTTTTGGAGGCTTATCGCCATTGCATTTATTGTAAAATCCCGCCTGTTCTGGTCGTCCTGCAATGTCCCGTTCTCAACAATGGGCTTTCTTGAATCCCTCCTGTAAGATTCCTTCCTTGCACCTACAAATTCTATGATCCAGGTGGTGTCGCCGTCTTTGAACCTGATCATGGCTGTACCGAAGTTCCTGAAAATATTTACGTGTGTATCTCCTCCTATGATCCGTGCCATTTTCCTGGCGAGCCCGATCCCACTTCCGACCACCACAACATCCAAATCAGGTGAGGTCCTGTCGAGGAACAGGTCGCGCACATAACCACCAACCACAAAGGCCGGTTGCCCAAGTTCATCGACGGCTTTCAAGAGATGTTGAAATACCGGCTTCTGCAAATGCTTTTCAAATCCCTCCATTCATGGCAAAATTATGAAATATAAGTTATTAAGTAAGGTTATCAGTTAAGCGGTAAGCGTAAAGCGGTAAGCGCTAAGCGCAAGGCGGTATAATTAGAGCTTGGAATAATAATTAAACACTAAACACTAACCAAACCACAAGAACTCCTTTGAAAATCGTAAACCGTAAATTGTAAAATGTAAATTCCTAGCTTTCCTGCTCTCTGTACTGCCTGGGGGTAAGTCCTGTATATTTCTTGAAGCAGGCATTGAAAGAGGATTTGGACCTGAAACCTACCTTTTCGGAAATGGCTTCAATTGTCAGGTGCCTGAAATTATCATCTTTGATCAGGTCCATCGATTCAATGATCCTGTACTCATTTATCATTCCGTAAAAGTTCTGTCCTTTTACATGGTTTATTATCTGGGATAATTCACGCTTTGAGATCCCAAGCTTATTGGAGAGGATCGAAATCGTAAGGTTGTCATTGAGGTATAGCTTCTCATCTTTCATCAATCTTTCCAGCTCATCTGCCACTTTTATCTGATTCGATGTCAGTTTCCGTTGCCTGCCTTCCGTTTTAGTTTCTCCGGCGGGCATCTCTGCCAGTGTGTCGGATTGAGAGTCATGATTGATCCCGGGCTTGTGAGTTTGTGATGCGAGCACTGAAACCTCCTTCTCAAGCCGGTCCTGCCGAAGCCCGTAGTAACCTGTGAGGCCGCCGGATATAAGGACCAGTGCATTGTAAACAGCATAAGCCACGATTCCATCGGGTGTAATTACATTCATCACACTGATGATCACAGTGAAAGAAATAACTGCTGAAAAAACAGTTACCATCCAGTTTGTTTTCAGGTACGGAAGCCTGGCAGGCTCAAGATCGGCCACTTTACGGGCCCTGACGAGTGTACTGGAGGACCTTATTACAGCAAGCGCAAGTTGCCCTCCAAGCAGAGCCAAATTGCCAAGCCAGAAAACCTGCTCTGCTGCCCTCAGACCCGGGTTTCCTCCTTCAGGACAACGGAAACCATTAGAGAGGAACACTATTTTGTCTACAGATGTCAGGGGCAGCCAGGTGATAAGGTTCAGCACAAGAATGATCACAGAAGGTAACAACAAAACAATGAGACGCCGGATGTTTAGGCTGCCAATGCCCTCCAGCAGAATTTCTGCATAAATATAGTAGAAGGGCAAAATGGTAAGGATAAGAGGTATGAAAAACAGGTAAAGAACGGCAAAAGTCTCGTAATACTTAAAATAATACACTATGTTCCCTGTTAGCACAAGGGTCATAGAAAGCATCAAAAGCCCCAGCATTACCCTTGCCCTGTCGGTTTTAAGACGGAATGAGACCGACTGGACCGTAAAAAAGATCATCTGGTATACAGGCAGAGAAAAGAGGATGACAAAAAGATTCTCCTTAGATAACATAGTTATCAAAAATTGGCAATTACAAACATATGTTTTTCCTTTTAAACATCACAAAATAAATCATCCTTCAATTGATAAAATCCGGGAAATGAAATTTGGAGCAGACCGGCATATCTGAAGGCAGCCTTCTTTAAAAGGAGTAAGAATTTGTGCTTCCTGAGGTAAATTCGGTTTTGACATTTATATAACCCGGGTATTCAATTTCGTTTGATCCCACGTATATGGTCGGTTTGAGTTTCATCAGTATGCGTGTGGGCTTTTCACCTGACCCTGCAATATTAAACCCGAAATTCAGGAGTGCCCCTCCCGATTCACCCTGCAATGCTTCCATGAGGTTTACATTGATATTGACCGGGATGGTAGAAGCCCCCCCGTTGGCCGGTATCTCTACCCGCTGGTTTACCATACCACTTGTCATCTCGATATCATCTATATACAGGATCCAGCTCATCCTGTTCATTGCAGCAACTTTTTTATTGGGATTCCTCGATTCTACATTCAGGAGAAAGGACAGTGGTAGATCGTTTGAAGCTATGGCAGTGGTGATCCTGGCATAATCCATCAGGCCAAGGTCATCGGCAGAGTCAATATTGGAGATCCCAATACCGGCCAGTGTTGGGTTTTGGACATTCTTCAGCCTGAACTCACATTTGGAAAGACGCGACAACTCTGATGCCTGTTCCAGTACGCTGCAGGAACTTGTCATCATCATGGCCGCAATCATAAGTGGAAATATCTTTTTCATTGCGCTTTTCCGATTAAAATGAAAGGCAAAAGTATCAATAATGCTTTTCGGAATTCAGAAATCGTGCCAACATATAGCCAAAACTGAATAATTCCGTTTAGCTTTGTACACCTTTTTTTTGGTTGATGTTTTATTGTATTTACAGAAAAGAGACCGATCCGTATTTCAACCTTGCAGCCGAGGAATACATGCTCAGGGAATTTCCCCACGATGCTTTCATGGTATGGAGGAACGACAAGTCGGTAATTATCGGGAAACACCAGAATGCTTCACGCGAGATCAACCATTCATATTGCACCGAAAATTCCCTCCCTGTCATCAGAAGGATAACCGGTGGCGGCACCGTTTACCATGACCAGGGAAATATCAACTTCTCATTCATAACGACAGGAGAACCGGGAAAACTCGTCGACTTTAATAAATTCACGGCCCCTGTGATTGACTTCCTGGGATCCCTCGGACTGAACGCTCAATTTGAAGGCAAGAACAACATCAGGGTAAACGGGGCAAAGGTATCGGGCAATGCCGCACATGTACACAAGAACAGGGTCATCCATCATGGTACCCTGCTGTACAATGCAAACCTTGAAGCCCTGCAGAATTCCATTGCCGGTAATGAAGCCTCATACCATGACCGTTCGGTCAGATCAATAAGGACCAATGTAGCGAACCTGAAGCATCTTCTGAATTATACTATGAACACAGCGGAATTCAGCAGGAAGTTCTTCGATCATATCGTCGGCCTCTTCTCCCCTTCTGTCATGATCTATGAATGGAAGGACAGGGAGACAGAAAGGATCAAAGAGCTGAAAAAATCCAGGTATCTCGATCCCGCCTGGAATATGGGTTACTCCCCTGATTACAATTTTCATAATTCATTCAACTTTCATGAAGAAAACATTGTAATCCGGTTAACTGTTAAAAAAGGAAGGATCGAGGAGGCAGAGATCAGTTGCACAGGTAATATATTTAATGAATTGAAACAGATTGAAAAAAGCCTCAGAGGGGTGGATCACGACAGGTATTCAGTTGCAGGCCTGCTTAAGGATCTCAATCATCCAGTCGATGGAACAGAGCTCGGGAAGGTTCTGCTCGACAATATGTTCTGAGGTTTTGACATTATATAGTTACGAACAGAAGATAATACTGGAATAAGACAAATAATAAACATAAATCTTTAGAAATGAAACCTGAAATTATTTTCCAAAGACTCTGGAAGATCTACACAGAGCAGAATCCCGATGTTAAGAAGGTTTACGACCTGTTTGTAGCAGAAGGTGAAGAGGTAGTGAACGATCATATAGCGTTCCGTACTTTCGACGACCCCAGGGTAAATATAGATGTGCTTGCCAGGCCTTTTATTGAAGGTGGTTACGTAGAAAAAGGACAGTACAAGTTTGAAGCAAAAAAACTTGTTGCAAAACACTTTGAGTTGCCCAAACAGCCAAAAGCACCCAGGGTGTTCATCAGCCAGTTGATCACTTCCGAATTCAGTGATTACCTTCAGGAAACCGTTAAAACCATAATCGACAAGGCCCCTTCGGAAACCCTTGGATCGGATGAACTGATCTATTCGGGAAATATATGGGGAACACCCTCTAAAGAAGTTTACGATAAGCTGAAGGAAGAATCTGAGTATGCTGCATGGCTTTATGTATTCGGTTTCTGTGCAAATCATTTCACGGTTTCAGTGAACTATCTTGAACAGCTCGATTCACTCGAGAAGGTGAACCAGTTCTTAAAAGACAACGGTTTCAGGCTTAACGATTCCGGCGGTGAGATAAAGGGAACCCCTGAACAACTGCTTGAGCAATCGAGCATTAAATCGGGAATAATCAAAAAGGAATTCAGGGAAGGGACCTACGATGTACCCGGTTGTTATTATGAATTCGCAAGGCGATATCCTGACAAGGACGGAAACCTCTTCTCGGGGTTCATAGCAAAAAGCGCCGACAAGATCTTCGAAAGCACTAATTATTATAAAAAGCAGTGATTGAAGCACCACAGATAAAGTCGAAACTGGAAGAGCTTGGGAAAAAGCTTGAAGGAGACCTGTACACATCCGATGAGTACAGGCTGCTTTATTCTGTGGATGCCTCAGCCTACCGGGAGGTGCCTGATGCAGTTGCCCGGCCCAAAAACACTTCAGATATCAGGAAGCTTGTGGGTTTTGCCGTGGAGCAAGGCATTCCGTTGATCCCCAGGGCAGCAGGCACTTCCCTGGCCGGCCAGGTAGTGGGGAGCGGCATCATAGTCGATATATCCCGTTACATGACCGGGATCCTCGAATTAAACACGGAGGAGAAATGGGTAAGGGTCCAGCCGGGTGTTATCCTCGACGAACTCAACAAGTACCTGGAAGAGTACGGGCTTTTCTTCGGGCCTGAAACGTCTACCTCAAACAGGTGCATGATCGGCGGGATGGTAGGCAATAATGCCTGCGGGGCGCATTCGGTCATATATGGAAGCACAAGGGATCATGTTATCTCTGTAAAAACGTTGCTTAGCGATGGCTCCGAAGCAGAGTTCGGCCCATTGAAAGGTATTCATGAGCTTGAAATAAAAAGCCGGGGCAGCTCCTTAGAAGCAGCGATTTACAGGCAGGTTAGTAATATGCTATCCGATCCCTTCAACCAGGAGGAGATCAGGAGAGAATACCCTGACCCTTCAATAAAAAGAAGGAACACCGGCTATGCCATAGATCTGCTTCTTGAAACTGAACCATTTTCTGACAGCGACAAGCCTTTCAATTTATCGACACTCATTGCAGGTTCAGAAGGCACACTGGCTTTTGTTTCCGAAATAAAACTGAATCTCGTCCCTCTGCCCCCACCGGAAAAAGCCCTTGTCTGTGCCCATTTTGAAACGCTTGAGGATGCACTTCAGGGAAATCTTGTAGCTCTGAAACACAAACCAGGGGCAGTAGAGCTGATGGACGACCGGATCCTCGAACTCACAAAAGACAATATAGAACAGCGTAAAAACCGCTTCTTCATCAAGGGCGATCCGGGTGCGATCCTCATCATAGAATTTGCAAGAGACTCAGCGGAAGAGATCGACGCTGCCGCTGAAAAGCTTGAAGCAGATCTCCGAAAGGATGGACTTGGGTACCACTATCCGGTTATTAAGGGCAACGATATCAGCAAAGTATGGACACTCAGGAAATCCGGACTGGGAGTTTTGTCCAATATGCCGGGCGATGCCAAGCCGGTTTCAGTGATCGAAGACACTGCCGTAAGCCCTGAAAAACTTCCCGGTTATATTGCAGACTTTAAAAAGATACTGGGGAAGCTTAACCTTGAATGTGTATATCATGCTCATATTGCCACCGGTGAGCTTCACCTGAGGCCGATACTCAACCTGAAAGATCCGAAAGATGTTGAGCTTTTCCGCACTGTGGCCCGGGAGATTTCCCTGCTGGTAAAAAAATACAACGGTTCGCTGAGTGGTGAGCACGGTGACGGCAGGTTAAGAGGTGAGTTCATACCACTGATGGTAGGTAAAAGGAATTATAACCTGCTGAAGGAGATCAAAAAGACCTGGGACCCTGCCAACATCTTCAATCCCGGAAAGATTGTCGACACACCGCCCATGAATACAAGCCTGAGGTACGAACCGGGCAGGGAGGAAAAGACAATAAAAACCTATTTTGATTTTTCTACGGAAATGGGCATCCTCAGGGCCGCTGAAAGATGCAATGGCTCGGGGGACTGCCGTAAGACAGAGGTATCCGGAGGGACTATGTGCCCAAGTTATATGGCAACCAGGGATGAGGATACAACAACCCGTGCCCGGGCAAATATTCTGAGGGAGTTCCTGACGAACTCTACCAAACCCAATCCGTTTGATCACAAAGAGATCTACGATGTAATGGACCTGTGCCTATCGTGCAAAGGCTGCAAGTCGGAGTGCCCTTCCAATGTCGATATTGCAAAATACAAGGCCGAATTCCTGCAGCATTATTACGATGAAAACGGGATTCCTTTAAGAACCAGGGCAATCGCATATATTACTATGCTAAACAGGCTGGGTTCAATAGCGCCGGCCGTCTATAATTTCTTTACCGGAAATAAGATCACTTCGGGGATATTTAAAAGCACACTCGGATTTGCTTCAAAACGGAGTATCCCAAAACTTTCTTCGCAGCCTTTCACAAAATGGGTCAACAAGAACGGAAAGCAGAACGGTACCACAACCCCAACCAGGACGGTCTATCTTTTTTCGGATGAATTCACCGAATACAACGATACTGATATCGGTATAAAGGCATACCACCTGCTTGTAAAGCTTGGTTATAAAGTGATCATACCTTCAGTAAAAGAAAGCGGCAGGACTTTTCTTTCGAAAGGGATGCTGAAAAGGGCAAAGACCATTGCTATTGAAAACATAAATGGATTAAAGGACATTATTGGCCCTGATACTCCTCTGATAGGCATAGAACCTTCGGCAATCCTTACCTTCAGGGATGAGTACCCGGAGCTTGTTGATGAGAGCCTAAAGACCGATGCTTTAAGATTAGGGAAATCCTGTTTCATGATCGATGAGTTCCTTGCCCGGGAAATGAAGGAGGGAAAAATTAAAAAAGATCAATTCACTTCATCATCCATAAAAATAAAACTTCACGGCCACTGTCACCAGAAGGCCCTTGCTTCAACTGCCCCGACAATTGAAATGCTTTCTTTCCCTGAGAATTACAGTGTGGAAGAGATCCCTTCGGGATGCTGCGGTATGGCGGGATCCTTCGGGTATGAAAAAGAACATTATGATGTTTCAATGAAAGTGGGGGAACTTGTGTTGTTCCCGGAAGTGAGAAAAACACCAGAGGAAGTTGTAATAGCAGCGCCGGGAACGAGCTGCAGGCATCAGATCAGCGATGGCACCGGCCGCCGCTCATACCACCCGGTGGAGATCCTGCACGATGCACTTAATAATAATTTTGAATTCTAAATTCTTAATTTTGAATTAATTGTTCATTATTCATACCTCATACCTCTCCCCATCTTCTGCTGCGTAGGATTCAGGAAAGATCTCCCTGGCCTGTCTAACAAGAAGATCCACATCTTTGTAGCGGGCAGAAAAATGACCCAGGAGAAGTTTTCCTGCCCCTGCACTTCTGGCAATTTCCGCTGCTTCCTTTGCTGTAGCATGCAATTTCTGGTGGGCGATATCTTTCATTTTCTCGTCAAAAGTAGCTTCGTGGTATAACAGATCTACTCCCTTTACCAAACCTGGTATTTTTTCACTGAATGCTGTATCCGTGCAGTAAGCATAGCTTCTCGGTTCAGGTGGTTCATGTGTGATCTGTTCATTGGGGTGCAGCCTGCCCTGCTCGTCAACATAGTCGTCACCTTGCTTGATATTTTCAAACTCAGGAACCGGGATGTTATGCCTGCGAACGAATTCTTTCCTGATATTCCTCTGCAATGGTTTCTCCCTGAACAGGAAACCGTTTGTTGGAATACTGTGCACCAGGGGGACTGTTGTCACTGTGAACTGCTTGTTGGAGCATATCTCTCTGCTCACTTCAAATTCCAGCGGATGGAAATTAAGCGGATATACGAGCTTTGTGTTGCTGTATTTGAAATTCACCTCCAAAACCTCTTCCAACCCCGGCGGACCGTAGAGCTCAAGTTTCTTTTCCCTGCCAAGCAATTGAAATTTGCTGAGCAGGCCCGGCAATCCATAATAGTGGTCGCCGTGCATGTGTGAAATGAAAATATGGGATATCTTCTGGATTGGTATCCCGAAACGTGTTAGCTGAAGCTGGGCACCCTCACCACAGTCGATCAGGATAAGCTTATCGCGAATGTTCAAAAGCTGTGATGTGGGATTCCTTCTTTTTGTCGGTACTGCAGCGCTGCTTCCCAGTATGGTGAGGGAAAATTTCATTGAAGCAAGATACAAAAAAAGGCCGGAAAAAAATCCCGGCCTTCAGCATTTATATTATCCGGAGGTCGTTATTCTTTCTTTTTGTCATCTTCTTCCCTCTCCTCATCTTTCTTCTCTTTCTTCTCTTCCTTCTTTTCATCCTTCACCTCTTCCTTCTTCTCCTCTTCAGGCTCCTCCTTCTTTTCATCCTTCACCTCTTCCTTCTTCTCAGCTTCCGTTTCCTCCTCCTTCTTCTTCTCGTCCTTCACCTCTTCTTTCTTCTCAGCTTCCGTTTCCTCTTCCTTCTTCTTCTCGTCCTTCACCTCTTCTTTCTTAGCCTCGATCTTTTCTTCCTCTTTCTTCTCTTCCTTTAACTCCTCTTCGACAGCTTCGGCCTTCTTCTCCTCTTTTTTCGGTTCTTCCTTCGGAGGTGCCGTCTTCTCGGCTTTCTTCTCTTCCTTCTTGTCGCCGGCCTTGGCCTTTTCCTCCTGCTCAAGGCTTGACTTCAGCTTGGCCAGTCCTTCGAGGTCACCAAGAGTGGTTCTTTCAAGTCCTTCCTGGATCTTCCTGACAGCACGCTTGGTCGATCTGCCCTCTTTCTTGACTCTTGTATCGGCCTTGCCTTTTTCTGTCCTGGCGTCGTCCTGGAATATCTTTGTGTGTGAAAGGATGATCTTTTTATTTTCCTTGGAGAATTCGATCACTTTAAAATCGAGTGTTTCATCGGCCTTAACGGTTGTCCCGTCTTCCTTTGTGGCGTGACGGTTAGGCAAAAAGCCCTCTACACCGTAGGGTAGTGAAACGACCATTCCCTTGTCGGAAACATTGATCACGGTACCTGAATGAACAGATCCCACTGTAAAAACAGATTCGAACACATCCCACGGATTTTCTTCGAGCTGCTTGTGGCCGAGGCTAAGCCTGCGGTTTTCCACATCCACTTCAAGGACTATTACTTCTATTTTCTCGCCTATCTTTGTAAACTCAGCAGGATGCTTGATCTTCTTCGACCATGAAAGGTCTGAAATATGGATCAGGCCGTCAACACCTTCTTCAAGCTCTACAAAGATGCCGAAGTTGGTGAAATTCCTGACCGTAGCTGTATGCTTTGAGTTGACAGGATACTTTTCGAGAATATTTTCCCATGGGTCAGGGATGAGTTGCTTCATGCCCAGCGACATCTTCCTCTCTTCGCGGTCGAGTGTAAGGACAACTGCCTCCACTTCATCTCCCACTTTCAGGAAATCCTGTGCTGTGCGAAGGTGCTGCGACCATGACATTTCAGAAACGTGTATAAGGCCTTCTACGCCCGGTGCAATCTCAACAAATGCACCATAATCGGCTATTACCACTACCTTTCCTTTCACCTTGTCGCCAACCTGGAGCTTTTCATCAAGCGAATCCCACGGGTGCGGGGTAAGCTGTTTGAGCCCGAGTGCGATCCTCTTCTTCGCATCATCAAAATCGAGGATCACCACCTTGATCTTTTCATCAAGCTGTACGATCTCTTCCGGATGATTAATGCGGCCCCATGAAAGGTCTGTAATATGGATAAGGCCGTCAACACCGCCGAGGTCGACAAAAACACCATAAGAGGTGATGTTCTTGACGGTTCCTTCGAGAACCTGTCCCTTCTCAAGCTTCGCCATGATCTCAGCTTTTTGCTGCTCAAGCTCTGCCTCGATAAGGGCCTTATGTGAAACAACAACGTTCTTGTATTCATGGTTGATCTTCACAACCTTGAATTCCATTGTCTTTCCTACAAATATGTCATAATCCCTGATAGGCTTCACATCGATCTGTGAACCAGGGAGGAATGATTCAATTCCGAATACATCGACAATAAGCCCGCCCTTGGTGCGTGATTTCACATATCCGTTGATGACTTCGTCTTTGTCGTAAGCTTCGTTTACCCTCTCCCATGATTTCAGGATACGGGCTTTCCTGTGCGAAAGTATAAGTTGTCCGCCGGTGTCCTCCTGACTCTCAACGTAAACATCTATCTTATCGCCGGTTTTCAGGTCTTCTTTATACCTGAGCTCATTAAGAGGTATCACTCCATCAGACTTATACCCAATGTTGACAACGACCTCACGGTTGTTCATGGCAACAATGATACCCTCAATCACTTCATGTTCGGCAATTGAGCTGAGTGTCTGGCCGTAGATATCCTCTAATCTTTCACGTTCTTCGGGTGAATACTGGTCTTGTTTTTTTCCAAGTGCACCCCAGTCGAATTCAGCAGGCTTTTCTTCCTTCTTGTCTTCAACTGGTGCTTCAGTATCCTTTTCTCCGGCTTCTTCCGAAGGCTTTTCCTCTTCAGATCTATCTTCGGTCTGGGCTTCTTCTTTTTCTTCTTCGGAAGGATCTTTTACCCCGGCTTCAGGAGCTTCGGTTTTCTCTTCTTTTGGTTCTTCGGTAGCCGGTTCTTCTGGCGCTTCTTCCTTCTTCTCAGCTTCCGGTTGCTCTTCTTTTACATCATCAACTTTTTCTTCAGCAGCCTTTTCCTCTTCCTTCGCCTCTTCATTCTTTATTTCCTTCTCCTCGGCCGCTTCGTTGATCTCTTTTTCTTTATCAGACATTAAAAAAATTACTGTGTTTTATCTCCTGTCCTGCGCCTGCCAATTGATAAAACCGGTTTAACATTTACAAAAAGCCGGGTGGACGCAGGTAAACTCAACCCGGCTGAAAATCGGGGTGCAAAGATAGACAACTATTCTCTATTTAAAAAATAAATTTTATTGATTTTTAGACTGATACAAATACAGTAATTTTGTTCCCGCATAAAGATCATTCTAAACTCAATTAAAATACAGCAAGAAAAACATGGCATTAAAGTGCGGGATTGTAGGGATAACAAATATTGGCAAGACGACCATATTCAATTGTATGTCAAACACTAAGGCACAGGCCAGCAACTTTGCCTTCAGTGCCAGCAAATCGAATATCGGCATGGTCGAAGTGCCCGATCCCAGGCTGTACGAGATCGACAAGATCACGAAAAGTGCCAAAGTTGTGCCTGCAACAGTTGATATTGTGGATATACCCGGGCTTACCAAAGGGTCCAGCCATGGCGAAGGGGTTGGAAATGTGTTCCTTAACGACATACAACAAACCGATGCCCTTATCCATGTACTCAGGTGTTTTGATGATGATGATCTTTCTCATATTGAAGGTTCTGTTGATCCTGTAAGGGATAAGGAGATAGTGGATTTTGAGCTCCAGTTGAAGGACCTGGAGATGGTGGAACGTAAAATAGAACGGACCGAAAAGGCTGCTAAATCGGGAGAAAAAGCCATAATACGTGAACTGGACATCCTTCAGCGTATTAAGGATCATCTTGAAAACATGCAACCCATCAGGACGCTGGATATTTCGGAAGATGAGAAGAAAAACCTTGGCGACCTCTTCCTGCTCAGCGACAAGCCTGTGATCTATGTCTGCAACGTGGATGATGCCTCGGCAAACAGCGGAAACAAATACGTTGAAGCGGTGAAGGAAGCGGTAAGATCAGAAAATTCAGAGGTACTCGTCATTGCCGGCCAGCTCGAGGCGGAGATCGCTGAACTCGACAGCGAGGAAGACCGGAAGGAGTTCCTGGCCGATGCAGGTCTGAACGAGCCGGGTGTGAATAAATTGATCAGATCTGCTTACAAAATACTCAACCTCCAATCATTTTTCACTACCGGGCCGAAAGAGACAAGGGCCTGGACGATCAAAAAGGGGATGAATGCCCGGCAGGCCGCCGGTGCCATACACAGCGACCTTGAAAGGGGCTTCATCAGGGCTGAAGTCATAAAATACGATGATTTCATCTCACTGGGATCCGAACAGGCTGTTAAGGATGCAGGTAAATTCCATGTCGAGGGTAAGAATTACATAGTCAGGGAAGGCGATATGCTGCATATCCTTTTCAATGTATAACTGGATTATTTGTTCTCAAAAGAAAGAACCCCCTCCCTGGCGTCTATCAGGATAGTCTCCTCGCTGTTTATCTTACCCCCGAGGATCATTTTCGACAGCTCATTCAGTATGCTTCTCTGGATTACCCGTTTTACGGGCCTTGCCCCAAACTGCGGATCAAAACCCTGTTCTGCAACAAGATCAACGGCCATGTCAGAAACTTCAAGGTTCAACCCGTTTTTCTTCATCAGCTGCTGAACCTGTTTAACCTGAAGCCTTACAACGTCCTTAATTTCATCGCCGGTCAGCGGCTTGAACATAATGATCTCATCGATCCTGTTAAGGAATTCGGGACGAATGGTCTTCCTGAGCAATTGGAACACTTCGTTCCTTGTTTCGTCAAAAACATCCTCCTGGCTCTTACCCTGAGGTCCACCCAGCTTTTCCCGGATAATATGTGAACCCAGGTTTGAGGTCATGATGATTATGGTATTCTTGAAATCGACTAGCCTTCCCTTATTATCCGTCAGCCGTCCGTCATCCAGTACCTGGAGCAAAATATTGAAAATGTCGGGGTGCGCTTTCTCGATCTCATCCAGCAAAACAACACTGTAAGGTTTTCTTCTCACAGCCTCACTGAGCTGGCCGCTTTCATCATAACCCACATACCCCGGAGGTGCTCCTATCAGCCTGGAAACTGTGTGGCGCTCCTGGTATTCCGACATGTCTATCCTAACCATTGCATTTTCGTCGTCGAAGAGGAATTCAGCCAGGGCTTTGGCCAGTTCTGTCTTACCAACACCTGTTGTGCCGAGGAAAATGAATGATCCTATAGGTCGGCGAACATCCTGCAACCCCGCCCTGCTTCTTCTTATTGCATCAGAAAGGGCGGTAATGGCCTCTTCTTGACCAACAACTCTCTTGTGGAGCTCACTTTCAAGATTTAGCAGTTTTTCTCTTTCACTCTGCAGCATTTTACTCACAGGAATACCTGTCCATCTTGAAACGATCTCAGCGATCTCTTCACTTCCAATCTCTTCGTTGATCATTGGATGATCCCCCTGTTCCCGGTCAAGCTTATTCTTCAATTCAACGAGCAACTCTTCCGACTGCTTGATCTTTCCATACCTGAGCTCGGCAACTTTTCCGAAATCGCCTTCCCGTTCGGCCCTTTCCGCCTGGAGCTTCAATTCCTCGATCTGCGATTTGGTCTCCTGGATCTTGTCGACTATCTCTTTTTCTGCATTCCATTTGGCCCTAAGCCTGTTCCTTTCATCGTTGAGGTTCGCGATCTCTTCGCTAAGCGCCTTTTCTTTCTCTTTGTCCTTTTCACGCCTGATGGCCTCCCTTTCGATCTCAAGCTGCCTGATCCGGCGCTCGATTACTTCAAGGTCCTCGGGCAGTGAGTTGATCTCGAGCCTCAGCTTCGAAGCTGCCTCATCTATCAGGTCGATGGCCTTGTCGGGAAGAAACCTGTCGGAAATGTAGCGGTGAGAAAGTTCTACTGCCGCTATGATGGCCTCGTCCTTGATCCTCACATGATGGTGTGTCTCGTATCTTTCCTTCAATCCCCTGAGAATGGAAATCGCATCCGCTTCATCAGGCTCATCAACCATGACGATCTGGAACCTTCTTTCAAGGGCCTTATCCTTTTCAAAATACTTCTGGTATTCTTTTAAGGTAGTTGCCCCTATTGCACGGAGCTCACCGCGCGAAAGGGCTGGTTTAAGGATATTTGCAGCATCCATGGCCCCTTCCGAGGCGCCTGCGCCAACCAATGTATGGATCTCATCGATGAAAAGCACAATTTCACCGTCGGACCCTGCCACTTCCTTAACTACGCTTTTCAACCTTTCTTCAAATTCACCCTTATATTTTGCACCGGCTATAAGTGCGCCCATATCGAGCGAGTAGATTTGCTTCGTTTTAAGGTTTTCAGGAACATCGCCGTTGATTATCCTGTGTGCAAGCCCTTCGGCAATGGCAGTTTTCCCCGTTCCGGGCTCCCCTATAAGGATCGGATTGTTCTTTGTCCTTCGCGACAAGATCTGCAGTATCCTGCGTATTTCATCGTCGCGACCGATCACCGGATCGAGCTTGCCTTCCCTGGCAAGCTGGTTCAGGTTCCTTGAATATCGGTTCAGTGCATTATACGTCTCTTCCGCAGTCTGGCTGTTCACCGTGGAACCTTTTCTTAATTCATGCACGGCAGCTTTCAGGTTTTTCTCTGTAATACCATTATCTTTCAGCAAGCGCGCCGTTTCATCTTTCCCGTCCAGTATCCCCAGCAGGATGTGCTCGATCGATACGAACTGGTCATTGAATTCCTTCAGGTAACGCGATGCCTTTTGCAAAGCCTGGTTAGCATCAGACGACAAGTATTGCTCACCACCGGTAACCTTAGGATAGGATGACACGATCCTGTCAAGTGCCTGGTTGAAGACGGGCATATTGACATCCAGCTTTTTCAGCAGAAATGGCACAACATTCTCATCCACCTCGAGCATGCCCTTAAGTAAATGAGAGGTCTCGATCGACTGCTGTTCGTTAGAAGCAGCTATCTGCTGGGCCCGTTGAATGGTCTCTTGCGATTTTATGGTGAAGTTGTTTAAATTCATATTCGTTTCTCCTTTCGATTTCAATCCGTTTCACGCAATTCTTCATTATTCTAATAAGGGTAATCAAAATGTTTGCCATCATCAATTTTATGAAGTTTTGTCACCTTCTAATGCCTTAAATAAAGAAAAAGGTACAGAGCTGCAAAAAAATATTTCTGTGAAAGTTGCGTTACATTCGTGTTGCCGCAACACACAGAATAATTTTATACCTTTGCGGCTCCGTATTTCGACCGGGTTAGCCGATATGAAAAAGATCCTGCTTCTCTTGTTCTCCATTGTAGCCCTTCATTCTGCAGCGCAATTGACCTGTGAGATTGAAGTATTTGATACGGTGGTATGTGCCGGGCAGTCGTTCACTGTATTCACAGGGAATTCAACAGACCATCTTTTCAGGTTTACGCCCGACGGAGAACTCAGCACCCTTCCATTCGTTGAGCTGGAAACATGGAGCCCTATGACTGTGTACCTGGATATCTTTACAAGGGAGGATACTTCATTTGTATGCCGCGACAGCGTTAACCTGACTGTCCATCCTATGATGGTGGTCACCATGGAACAATTGAACACAGGTTGTCCCTATGAATGTAAATCACAAGTAAAAGCAAGTGTAGAAGGCGGATATCCACCGTACAGCTATGAATGGTCGGCTGATGTTGCGCCCAACGATTCATCAACTGCACTCGGGCTTTGCAGCGATTCGGAGTATTCACTGCTTGTTTACGACACAGTGTGCATCTACGACACCACTTATCTTGTGGAGTCATTTGATATCCCTGAAATAGAGATAACAAGTGATCCGGAAGATTCTGTATTTAGCGTGAATCCCAGGGTAACCTTCTATTATGAAAATAAATCGGCTGATTCCATCCCACTGACCAACTTTTTCTGGGATTTTGGTGACGGCACAACATCCGCTGAAACTTTCCCTACCCACACTTTCAGTGAATCGGATACGGTTAAGTTTGCCTACACCACTATAGATAATTGTGACTCAGCGGAATACACAATTATCCAGGTACGTGAACTGGAGCTCGAAGTCCCGAACGTATTCACGCCTAACGGTGACGGTGTAAATGATACGTTTGAGGTCCCCAACCTCGATAAATATGTAACCAACGAGGTTGTTATAGTGAACCGGTGGGGGGAAAAAGTATTTGAAGCCAGTGACTATAATAACGACTGGGATGGGGGTGGTCAGCCCGATGGCACTTACTTCTACATAATCAGAGCCGCGGGTATATTCAAGGAGGATGTTTTCAGGGGGGCTGTCACCATTTTAGGAAGCGGTAACTGATCCGGTTTTCTTTTTACTTTAAATCAATATTGTATTTTTGCAACCACTAGCATCTTAAAGGAAAAATGAGAAAATTACTGACTATACTCACAGCACTTATATTAAGCTTTTTGATTGTGTCATGCAATTCAAATAGTGACAAACCCATACCGGGCGATGTTGTTCATATGCCCAACACTGCCGGGGGTGAGGTGAACACAGCCAATCTTCCCGTACTGGAATTTAAGCAGGATATTCACGATTTCGGAAATGTGATCCGGGGAGAAGTTGTGACATACTCTTTTAAATTCGAGAACAGCGGTAAGTCAGATCTTATTATTGCCGATATAACGGCAAGTTGTGGCTGTACGGCAACAGAATACCCTGAAAAACCAATAAAACCGGGTGAAGAAGACTACATTAACGTCACTTTCAACAGCGAAGGAAGGAGCGGCCACCAGTACAAGTCGGTTACGGTGCTGGCTAATACACAACCCAGTAAGACAGTTCTTAATATAAAAGCGCAGGTGGTTGTGCCAGAAAGAGATTATTAATTACAAACTCAAAAAAATATGTTCGATCTTTTAAACATTTTATTGTTCATGCCCGCCGAAGGAGAAGAGGGTGGCGGTATCATGTCTTTTCTTCCCCTCATTCTTATCATTGTGGTTTTCTATCTTTTCTTCATCAGGCCCCAGATGAAAAAATCAAAAGAACAACGTAAATTCAGGGAAAACCTGAATAAAGGGGACAAAATCATCACAATCGGGGGAATACACGGCAAAATAGTTGAGATAAAAGAAAAGCAGGTTGTTGTGGATGTAGGCAACCAGATGAAGCTCACTTTTGATAAGTCGGCCATTGCCATGGATTCAACATCCCAACTGAGTGATACCCAAAGGAGATAGGCAGTATTTTTCTGCCCTAAAGAGAAGATGTTTTGAAATCGGGCATACTGGACCGGGTAAGGTCGGTAGTCTTTCCAACTGACCAGAAAAGCAGGAACCAGCTTTATGTATTTCTGGTCTGTCTTATACTTTCTATATTCATATGGATGCTGATCAAACTTTCAGAAGAAAATGTGTCAGAGGTCAGGTATCCCGTTGAACTGGTCAATCTGCCCGAAGGAAAAATACTTGTTGAAGGAAGCAACCAGTACCTCAATATTGGATTTGAAGAAAAGGCATCTGATATCTTCTTTATAAAATTCATAAGGCAAAGAAATCCGGTCAGCATATCACTGGCAAATATGCCGCTCAGAAAAAAAGGCTCCATGTACACTGGCGTTATCTTCCCTTCACATCTTACAGATTACATAACACGGCAGCAGCAACTGGATTACAGTATCATTTCAATTTCACCCGACACACTCAGGTTCGTCTTTGAAGATAAAGTTTCTAAAAAGGTCCCTGTTGTGCCCAATGTGGAGTTTAGCCTTGCAAAGCAGATGATGTTGTACGATTCGATCTCCATCGAACCTGACAGTGTAGTGCTCACCGGACCGGAATCATCACTCGAGAGCATCAGCAGTGTATCTATGGAACCAGTGGTTTTGTTGGATCTTCAGGACTCAGCAGTGGTTTCTTCAGAAATTATCATCCCCGGGGATCACAGGCAGGTGAGCCCGGAACCCAAAAATGTTGAAGTTATTGTTCCAGTGGAAGAGTTTACAGAAGCAATTACTGAAGTAAGAGTTGTGCCGGTATCGAAACAGTTCAGCAGTATAAAAATATTTCCCGAAACGATCAGGATATCTTATTGGGTAGCTTTATCAGATTACAATGAAGTTTCACAAAATATGTTCGAAGCGGTATCGTATATTGATGAAGCAATGGAAAAAGGGGCTGACAAAGCAACGGTAACGCTTGAAAAAGTCCCTTCAATGGTAAAGAATGTAAGGTTGAACCCTAATAAGGTCGAATTCATAATTATCAGACAATGACCGTAGGTGTAACCGGAAATATTGGCAGTGGCAAATCAACTGTTTGTAAAGTATTCCAGGTGCTGGGCATTCCTTCTTTCCATGCCGATGATGAGGCAAAGGAATTTTACCGGTTGGAAAGCGGCAAGAGGATCATAAAGGAAAAACTGGGCCGGGAAGTGTTTGATGGAAATGAGGTAAACCTCAGGAAAGTAGCCTCGGTTGTATTCAATGACAAAGAATTGCTGGAATGGCTGAACGGGCAGATACATCCCTTTGTGAGGGCCCGGTTCGTGGATTGGAAAAAGAGGCATGAAAAAGCGCCTTATGTTATTTACGAGGCCGCCATACTATTCGAAACAAGCAGGTACAGGGAACTTGATCTGATGATAACTGTTTCGGCACCACGCAAGTTAAGGTTCAACAGGATCATGAAAAGGGATAATATTAACAGGGAGCAGGCCGAAGCCCGGGAGAAAAACCAGTGGCCACAGGAAGACAAGGAAAAACTTTCAGACTTCGTCATTAATAATGACGAAAACCAACTTGTTGTGCCTCAGGTGATTGAAATACATAGGCAAATAATAAATAGTAAATAGTAAATAATAAATAGTAGATAATAAGTATTAATTCTAACTGGTGATTGGTAACTGGTAAATTGCCATCAGCTAACAGCCAAAAGCCATCAGCCAACAGCAAAATATGAACGATTTGATATTAGGAGCAGGATCCAGGGTTAAACATCCTGAGATGGGTACAGGTGTAGTTATCCAGGCCTGGACGGATTCATACGAAGTATGTTTTATCGATTACGGGGTGAAGGAAGTGACCCTGGACGAAAAGCTTGAGATCATTGAATTTGTGGCCGACGATTCTGACAGGGTCAGCTTTGCCCGTGTGGAAGAGGAACTGGTTAAAATACTCAGGAAGTTTTCCGATATCCAGGAAAATGTTGAACTTGGAGGAAAATGGGAAGGGGGCATGCTCATCCTGAAGCCGGGCAACCCCGATCTTCAGAACAAAGAGATACCCATCGAAACATTTTTCCATAAAATAGTAATGGTACGGGATCGTGTGAGGGTCATGGAACAGCGGATAAACGCCAGTAAGCTCCCGGATGAGGAAAAAGTTAACCTTCAGCAATACATAACAAGGATCTACGGGAGCCTGACAACCTTCAATGTACTTTTTGCACACAAGGAGGACCAGTTCTCAGGCGAAAGGCCGGCAACCAGAAGTTGAGGGAAGTGAGATCCGTCACAGGCGAACCATCAGCTATCAAAATCACACCACAACATCAAATTCGCGAAGTGCATCATTGAGGGAAGTCTTGAGATTCGTTGACTCTTTTCTTTTTCCAATGATCAGGGCACAGGGCACCTGGTAATTTCCTGCCGGGAAGCTTTTTGTAAATGATCCGGGTATAACTACGGAATGCGGGGGAATAACACCTTTGAACTCTTCCGGTTCAGGCCCTGTAACATCAATGATCCTGGTAGACCCGGTTACCACGACATTGGCGCCCAGCACTGCCTCCTCCCCTATCCTGGCACCTTCCACTACTATACAACGCGAACCGATGAAAGCCCCGTCTTCAATGATCACCGGGGAGGCCTGAACCGGTTCCAGCACCCCTCCTATCCCAGCTCCGCCGCTTAGATGTACGTTCTTTCCAATCTGTGCACATGAACCTACGGTTGCCCATGTATCCACCATGGTACCTGAATCAACATATGCACCGATATTCACATAGGAAGGCATCATAATAACTCCGGGGGCTATATATGATCCGTATCTTGCTACAGCATGGGGAACAACCCTGACGCCAAGGTCCCTGTAATTTCTTTTAAGGGGGATCTTATCATGAAATTGCATCGGACCGGCCTCGGAAATTACCATTTTACCTGCCGGAAAGTAAAGAATAACAGCTTTTTTGACCCACTGGTTCACCTTCCATTCTTCACCATCTTTTTCTGCAATCCTGAGTTCACCCTTGTCCAATAGACTGATTATGTGCTCAATGGCATCGATGGTTTCCTTTTCCCTTAGCAGTTCGCGGTTGTCCCAGGCTCGTTCAATAATTTCTTTAACCGTGATATCCATAAGAATCTTAGATTGACACTCAAAGTTAGATAAAATAGAGCTAATCTCATTTCTTTGTAACTTTGCACACGCAAAACAAGTTATGGGAAGGATAATGGCCATCGATTATGGCACAAAAAGGGTTGGGCTTGCTGTCACTGATCCGTTACAGATGATAGCTACCCCTCTCACCACCATCCATTCAAAGGATGTAATAGAATTTCTCAAAGATTACACAACCAAAGAGGAAGTTGAGTGTTTCGTAATCGGTGAACCAAGGAGAATGAATTACGAGGCATCGGAGATCGAAAAACAGATCGGGCCCTTCATAAAAGCGCTTAGGAAAAACATTCCGTCAGTAGATATCGAAAGGTTTGATGAAAGGTTTACTTCCAAAATAGCCTTTCAGGCAATGCTCGATGCCGGTTTGAAAAAGAAGGACAGGGCGAGGAAGGAGCTTGTTGATAAGATCAGTGCAGCGGTTATCCTCCAGTCGTACCTGGAAATGAAGTTGAACAAAGAAAAAAGGACAGAATAATGGTGCTTCCAATTGTAGCTTATGGGCATCCAAATCTGAGGAAAGTCTCAGAAGAGATCGATGAGGACTATGAAGGCCTGAACGAGCTGATAGAAAACATGTTCGAGACAATGTACCAGTCGGAGGGTGTAGGGCTTGCCGCGCCACAGGTTAACAGGAATATCAGGCTCTTCATTGTCGATGCCAGTCCGTTCGAAAAAGACAATCCGGAGTTGCGCGATTTCAGGAAGGTTTTCATAAACCCCATCATTACAGAGGAAACCGGCACAGAATGGGAATTTGCCGAAGGGTGCCTGAGCATACCTGATATCAGGGAAGAAGTTATACGGAAGCCCCGGGTGCGTATCGAATATTACGACCGGGATTTTAATTTTCATGATGAAACCTATGAAGGCATGGCAGCAAGGATCATACAGCATGAATATGATCATCTGGAGGGGGTTCTCTTTGTGGACCACATTAGCAACCTCCGGAAAATGCTGCTGAAGAGAAGACTCAATGATATTTCCACTGGCAATATCGACGTGGATTATAAAATGATCTTCCCGTCAAGAAAAAGAAAAAAGAAACAATTGCGTTAATATAGGCGAATATCAAATCAACTTATGATGAAAAGGTATCGTTTAAAGGGATTACTCCTCATTGCAGCCGTTTCACTGATCGTATCCTGCAATAACACTGTAAGTGAACAAGAGAGATCAATAGAGAAGCTGGAAGCAGAGCTGTTTGATGAAGAAGCCATTTTCAGTGATGAGGGAAATCAAAAAGCACTTGAATTGGTCCGGCTCTATCTATCCTATGCCGAAAAGAACCCTGAAGACACACTCAGCCCTTCCTACATGTTCAAGGCAGCCGATATTACGATGAATTTGGGTGATCCCGGTAAGGCTATCGGCATCTACAACAAGATCATATATACCTACCCTGATTACTCTAAGCTTCCTGAATGTCATTTCCTTGTGGCCTACATCTATGAGAATTTCCTTCAGAATTACGGTAAGGCTACAGAGCTTTATGAGCAATTCATCGAAAAGTACCCCGACAATGAATTCGCCGACGACGCAGAGATGTCGATAAAGAA
>CAZXWD010000041.1:0-6259 GCA_964644135.1 uncultured Bacteroidales bacterium
ATATGTCAGAAAAGATCTTCGACCACATTAAACCGGGAGTTGCAACCGGCGACGACGTTCAGAAAATATTTGAAATAGCAAAGAGAAATGAGTTTGCCCTCCCGGCCGTTAACGTGGTGGGTACCGACTCCATCAATGCGACCATGGAAGCTGCAAAAGCAGTCAATTCACCTGTAATTATCCAGTTCTCAAACGGAGGTGCAGCCTTCTACGCCGGGAAAGGACTCAAGACCGAAGGCCCCGAGGCAGGTGTGATGGGAGCCGTTTCAGGCGCCAAGCATGTGCATATGCTTGCCGGGCTCTACGGAGTATCCGTTATCCTTCATACCGACCATGCTGCAAGAAAATTGCTGCCTTGGATCGACGGATTGCTGGACGAAGGCGAAAAACATTATGAAAGATACGGCAAGCCACTGTTCTCCTCTCATATGCTCGACCTGTCGGAAGAGCCCATAGAAGAAAACATAGCCACCTGCAAGGAATACCTCAAAAGGATGTCGAAAATGGACATGACCCTTGAGATTGAGCTCGGTGTTACCGGCGGTGAGGAAGATGGGGTTGACAATACAGACATCGACAGCTCGAAGCTTTATACCCAGCCCGAGCATGTTGCCTATGCTTATGAAGAGCTTATGAAGATAAGCCCCCGGTTTACGGTAGCTGCAGCATTCGGTAACGTCCATGGTGTATACAAGCCCGGAAATGTGAAGCTTCAGCCAGTCATCCTTAAAAATTCACAGGAACATCTCATAGAGAAATTCAATACCGGCCCAAAACCTCTGAACTTTGTATTCCACGGCGGCTCCGGTTCCAGCCAGGCCGAAATAAGGGAAGCCATTTCATACGGGGTCATCAAAATGAATATCGACACCGATACGCAATGGGCCTTCTGGGACGGTGTGCATAAATTCTATAAGGAAAACTCGGGCTACCTGCAGTCGCAGATAGGGAATCCCGAAGGGGAAGACAAGCCTAACAAAAAGTTCTACGACCCTCGCAAATGGCTCAGGGAAGGTGAAAAGTCGATGGTAGAAAGGTTGAAAGTCGCCTTTGACGACCTTAACAACATCGACAGGTGCTAAGGGTCATATCTTAGTCATATATTACACAATATCTGAATAAAGGTCACAGGGTTCTAACTCTGTGACCTTTATTTTTTTGGGATATAGTGTAAGTATTACCTTGCTAAGGAGATCAGAAATTCATGAGGGTGTATGCTGAGCACAGGGATTGGTGAATGATTCACCATCTGCTGGGCATAAGGGCCCAGCCACAGGTTCTTTGTTGTCTTTTCCTGCTCGGTCATGATCGAGATCATATTGGCATCAATGCTTTTGGCAAATTCGATGGTTCCGGTTGTAACGTTATCCGTTAGGATATTCTCAAGATGATATTTGATGTTCTCCTCCTCCAGGTGCTTTATCACCTGTTCGGCATACCCGTCAACACGGCTTTGGATTGAGTATACCTTTGTGGTGTATACTGACAGTACAAATACCTCTGCATTGAACAGTCCTGCAATATACGCAGTGAAAGGAACTTTCTGCCTTGTTTCCATAGTGCTGTCGACCGGCAGGACTATTCTGTTAAGGTCTCTCTCAATGTCAACACCTCCCCGGATGGTAAGCACCGGCTTAGCTACAGAGCTCACAATCCTGTATGCATTGCTTCCAATCCAGAACTCTTCAAAACCGGATGCCCCATGGGTGCCTGCAACCAGCATTTCAATATCGGGGTCTTGCGACTCCTTGACAATTTCTTTATAAATGCTTCCTTCCCTGATCTTGAATATTATGGGATTCTTTGCTTCATCCTTGTACTTTTCTATCAGCTCCTCAAACCTGTCGGTTACCATGGAAGTCAAAGTTTCCGGGCCTTCTGTAAATATATCCCTTGTGCCTTCAGGCTTGTTTACCCATACCATAAGAATTTGTGCATCTGCAGCATTGGCTATGGTGATGGCATGTTCAAGAGCATTGACAGAACAATCAGAAAAATCGATGGCTACAAGTACCTTTTTCATATCGCAACATTTATTTTAGATCAGGAAAATTGATTTCATCTTTTATAACCCATGCATTCGGATAATCTTTGGCTATATCCCTGAGGAACTTTTCAGCTTCAAGCCTTGAACGAAAATCACCCACTCTCACCCTGTAATTGGGTGCCCTCCAGGTAACATAAGCCCCGACCCCTTCGTAGTTTTCTTCAAATTCCTCTTTCACTTCGTTCGCCCTGTCGCCCGAATAAGTGCCAGAATCAAAGAATATCTGCACCCTGTAACCGTCTATACCCATATTGTCAGGATTGGCAGCCTTCATTCTCTGAACCGAATCGAACTGATACATAAGTGTATCGAAGAGAGGATCATTATGCACTATCACTTTACCTTCATAACTGCTCTGTGCAAAACTGTTAACTCCTGATATCAAGAGGATGGAAGCAAGAATAACAATATGTATCGCAAGTTTCATTTCAAAAGATCATTTTACAGGAATCGGCACCAACTCCTTCGACCTTACACTCAATATGGGGATTGGCGAATGATTTACCATTTGTTGCGCATAAGGCCCCAGAAAAAGATTGGCGGTAGTAGTTTCCTGCTCAGTCATTATTGCTATCAGGTCGGCATTTACGCCAGTTGAATATTCTATGGTCGTTTTGGTGACATTGTCCGATTCGAGTGCTTTTGTTTTATACCTGATCTTTCTTTCCCTGATAAAGTTCACCGCCTGCTCGGCATAATTGTCGACGCGCTTTTTGACACTTTTAAAGTTTGTTGTATACAGGGAAAGAACATGTATTTCGGAATTGAAGAGTGAAGCCATTTGTGTGGCGAATGGAACCTTCTGCCTGGTTTCCTGCGAACTGTCGATAGGCAGCACGATCCGTTTGATCTCACCGGGCTTGAAGTCAAGCCTAAGGGTAATCACAGGTACAGGGGTATGGGTAACGATCCGGTAGGCATTGCTGCCGATCCAGAATTCTTCGAAACCCGACACTCCATGGGTGCCTGCAATTATCAGGTCACATTCCACAGCTTTTGAAAGGTTTGCTATTTCAGTGTAAACCTTTCCTCTCTTGGTCTTGTATTCGATTTTGTTGTTGGGAAGCCTGTCTTTGAAGTCGGCCTGAATTTCCTTGAACAGATTCACCTTTTCTTTCCTTTCCTCTGCAGGCGAACCTTCGTACATGCTTTCGTCCGAAACAGTGTTATCGACCCATGCCATCAGCACGTCCGCTCCGGCCTTACCTGCAATCATCAACGCGTATTCAAGAGCATTGAGGGAGGTTTTGGAAAAATCTATGGCCACGATGATCTTTTTCATTTTTCTGACTCTCCTGGCAATTATTAGTAAAAATAAGAAAAAATGGGCTTACAATGCAACAGGAACCCTTTTTTGGTGAAATCTGAGTTATTTATTAACGCAATTATTCCGATTAACTTGTGCAGGCAGCCAAATTGAAAGCTTTATCAAACGATTTCCCGGGTAATTGGATTTTACTTGCTTCTAATGCTTATTTTTGTTCTGTTAATGAATGAAAACCTTGATCCAACCGGTAGCCGTCTCACACAGGCTGAAAAAGAAATTGAGAAGGTCCTGAGGCCTGCTGATTTCAGCGATTTTGCAGGTCAGCAGAAGGTTAAGGAGAACCTGAAAGTATTTGTCCAGGCAGCAAAGCTCCGGGAAGAAGCTCTCGATCATGTTCTTTTGCACGGTCCTCCGGGCCTTGGTAAAACCACCCTCTCCCACATCATTGCAAATGAACTTGGCGTCAACATAAAGGTCACTTCAGGTCCTGTGCTTGATAAGCCCGGAGACCTGGCGGGGCTCCTCACCAACCTCGATGAGTTCGATGTGCTCTTTATCGACGAGATACACCGGCTCAGCCCGGTCATAGAAGAATACCTCTACTCGGCCATGGAAGATTTCAGGATCGACATCATGATCGAGACCGGTCCAAATGCCAGGAGTGTTCAGATAAAACTGAACCCCTTCACTCTTATCGGGGCAACAACAAGGTCGGGGCTGTTGACCGCCCCGCTCCGTTCACGATTCGGAATTAACTCCCGTTTATCGTACTACGATACTGAAACACTCAGGCAAATAATTGTCAGGTCGGCCGACATACTCAAGGTCCCCATTACCCCTGAAGCCACTGACGAGATCTCCCGCCGGAGCAGGGGTACCCCCAGGATCGCCAACCTGTTGCTGCGGAGGATCAGGGATTTTGCCCAGATCAAAGGAAACGGGAACATCGAGCTTGACATTACCAGGTCAAGCCTCTCGGCCCTGAACGTCGATATCAACGGCCTTGATGAAATGGACAACAAGATACTCCGGACCATCATTGAAAAATTCAAGGGCGGCCCTGTAGGTCTTAATACCATAGCCACAGCAGTGAGTGAAGACTCAGGGACCATAGAGGAGGTTTATGAACCATTCCTGATACAAGAGGGATACCTGATGAGGACCCCGCGTGGAAGGGAGGTCACTGAACTGGCATACAGGCACCTTGGTATTGAAAATTTCGGCGGGCAGGACAAACTGTTTTGATGCCGGAAGCATTTCTGATGAACAATCCCGATAAATACGAGCTTACACGACTTGTAAAAGAAGCAGCCCTGGAAGAAGGGTTCCTTCAATGCGGCATCTCAAAAGCAGAATTTTTGGCGGAAGACCGCAAAAGACTGTCCGAATGGCTTGAAAAGGGTTATCATGGTGAGATGGGATATATGGCCAGGAATGCAGAAAAACGGGTTGATCCAGGGAAACTTATCGAAAACGCCCGTTCGGTCATATCTGTTATCATGAATTATTACCCAGGGGAAAAGCCAGCCTCTGGCAACAATTACAAGATCGCGAAGTATGCCTATGGCAAGGATTATCACAAAGTGATCAGAAAGAAACTCAAACGGATCGTTGAATTACTGAAAGAGAAAGGGAACAGCACCAATAGCCGGGGTTTTACCGATTCAGCCCCTGTGCTCGACAGGGCCTGGGCCGAAAGGGCAGGATTGGGCTGGATAGGCAAAAACACCTGCCTGATAAGCCCTAAGTACGGTTCATTCCTCTTTATAGGAGAAATAATCACCGATACAGAACTGGTTTATGATGAAACAAGGGTGAAGGACTTCTGCGGAGGATGTACAAAGTGCCTCGAGGCCTGCCCCACGGGCGCCATCATATCCCCGCACATGCTCGACTCCACCAAATGCATATCGTATTTCACCATCGAATATAAAAAAGACCTCCCCGCACAGTTAAAAGATAAATTTGACGACTGGATCTTTGGCTGCGACATTTGCCAGGATGTCTGCCCCTGGAACAGGATAGCGAAACCACATCAGATCGATGAATTCAATCCCTCTTCCCTGCTGCTGTCGATGAACAGGGAAAAATGGGAACACCTCTCGGAAGAAGAGTTCAAAGAGCTGTTCCCGAATTCACCCGTAAAAAGGACAGGATACAATGGACTGAAAAGGAATATCAGCTTTTTGAACAAGGCCGACCGTGACTTTGTTGATTGATAAGTTAAACAAGTCAGTAACCAATATTATTTTAAAATGGCAGCAGAAACAACTCCCATACCCCTCGGATTCCAGGCCCCTGATTTTAAATTGCCTGATACAATAACCGGCAAGGACCTTTCACTGAACGACCTTAAATCAGACAAGGCGACCGTGGTCATGTTCATATGCAACCACTGCCCCTATGTCAAGCATGTTATCGACGGAATCGTCTCGATGGCCAATGATTACATCCCACGCGGCGTATCTTTCATAGCCATCAATTCGAACGATGTGGAAAATTATCCTGAAGACTCACCTGAAAAAATGAAGGAGTTTGCGATGGAAAAGGCGTTCCCTTTCCCATATCTCTTTGATGAATCGCAGGAAGTGGCAAAAGCATACCATGCGGCATGTACTCCCGATTTTAGTATATTTGACGGAAACCTGGAATGTGCTTACCGGGGTCAGATGGACCAGGCCCGTCCCGGAAACGACAAGCCGGTTACTGGTAAAGACATCAGGGCAGCCCTGGATGCCATTCTGGATGGGAAACCGGTTTCGGAACAACAGGTTCCGAGCGTTGGGTGTAGCATTAAATGGAAAAAATAGTTTGAAAAAATACGGGAAGGAAAATAGCATCTCATTTGCTGTAAAGCTCCTTCTGCAGTTTCTGCTGATCCAGGGCTTATTTTTATCTAACCTGCAGGGTCAGCCAAACCCGGTCAGGGATGATACCATTCCCTC
>CAZXWD010000041.1:6359-24050 GCA_964644135.1 uncultured Bacteroidales bacterium
CGGCTATCTGCGAGTACACCATCCATACATATTATACAACCGTAGGGCCCTACGATTCGTGTGAATGGAAGGTTAACGGGGTAGTGCAGCCAACCTTCGCCCCTCTCCTGGAATACAGTTTTGGCGCTTCGGGAACCTATCTTATCGAAGTTAAAGCCTATAACAATTGCGGCATCAGCCAGGCGACCACACTCGAAGTCCAGGCCGACGGCACGGCTCCAGATCCTCCGGGACCGATAGAGGGGCCGGTTACAGCTTGTGAGGACAATACCTATACTTATTCAACTACCGTAAATCCAGGTGAGAGCTGTGAATGGACCATCGACGGTGAAGTACAGCCCGACACTGCAACAACCATTGATATCGCATGGGAACAGCGGGGCAGCCACCTGATCGAGGTGAGGGCCGTGACAGACTGCGGCACAGGCAACCCCACTTCGCTTGAGGAATCTGTGAGTTTCTACCCTGAAGTTGATCTTGGGAATGACACAACGATCTACCAGGGTGAATCGCTCATCCTCGACGCAGGCAATCCCGGAGCCGGATATCTGTGGAATAACGGCGCTACGACTCAAACCATAGAAATTTCAGCAGCAGGGACCTACTCCGTTACAGTCACAACCGATTGTGGTGATGATTCTGACGAGATCGAGGTAAATGTTATAGTAGGTATAGGAGAAAACACAACGTTACCCTTCATGTATTCAACTGCCGGAGGTTATTTTCAGATACTTGATAACGCGGCCGCTGAAAAGTTAGAGCTTTTCGACCTGTGCGGAAGGCTTCTTAAAACGGATATCCAGGCAAATTCGATCAAGCTTCCCGGCAGTGGGATTTTTATCGTAAGGGTATATTCAGGCAGGCATATTTACACGATCAAGGTACCTGCCCGGTAGATCATTCCCCTTTTTTCCTGAAAGTGTAGAATATCGAAAGCACCAGGCTGTCGTGATACTGCCCGTATCCCCAGAAGCGCCTTACATCCCCCGTGCGTTTCTGACTCCTGATATTGATAAGAGAGTTATTGGTACGGACGTTCAGTGAAAAATTGTTGAAGAGATGGATATGCATGCCCAGGTTGAATTGCAGGGTAACTGCCGCGGGCTTGTTCCAGTCATAATTATCGCTGATCTTTTCTCCGTCCCTATCTTCGTTTGCACTTATCAGGAAACCTGCCGAAGGCCCTATCTCCATTTTGAACCAATCGAGGAAGATAAACTGGTAAAGCAAAGGCAGTTCCACATAATTGGCCCTGAAATGGTAGTCGTCGTAAATATTTTTTTCAGGTTCCGGATTTCTCTTCGAACCTTTCTGGAAAAACTCCAGCTCCATCTGGAAGGAAGACCTTGGACTTACATTCAGGTTGACAAAGCCTCCGAAGAAGATACCCGGCTGATTGAACCCCGAATAAGTGTCGCCCGCAACCTGTGAAGCTGCAAGGCCCGCCATCAGTCCGCCATTGAATTGCTGGGCAGTTGTCTTCAGACTAAAAAACACTGCTGATGCAATGAGTATTGCAGGTAAATAATTTCTCAACATAGTTCATCGGTTAATTGCAGCCGTTAAAATTAAGAAAACATTTGCATCTTTATGCCTTGCAACAAATTCTGTAATTGAAAAGAAATTAGTACTTTCGACAATTAATTGTACCAGTTATCAAAACCCTTTTGGTTCATGGGTAACGAGAAATACAAAATCCTTCTGGTTGATGATGAACCGGATGTGCTGGAGTTCCTGGGGTACAATCTGAAAAAAGAAGGTTACCAGGTATTTGAAGCTCCCGATGGAAAAAAAGCCATAGAATTGGCCAAAGAGATAATACCACATCTTATAATAATGGATGTGATGATGCCTGAAATAGACGGCATTGAAACCTGTGCTGAGATAAAGAAGCTGCCTTATCTTGACAATTCGATCATCATTTTCCTTACGGCAAGGGGGGAGGATTATTCACAGATTGCCGGATTTGAGGCCGGAGCTGATGATTATGTCACCAAGCCCATCAAGCCTAAAATACTGATCAGCAGGGTAAAGGCTCTATTAAGACGGTACAAGGAACAGGACTTTGAAGATGACGGCAACACCATCGACCTGGAGGAGTTTGTGATCGACAGGGAGAAATATCTTGTTAAAAAGGACAATAAAGAGATCCTTCTTCCCAAGAAAGAGTTCCAGCTTCTGAATTTGTTGGTTTCAAAGCCGAACAAAGTCTTCACCAGGGAAGAGATCCTTGCCAATGTATGGGGCCATAAAGTTGTGGTGGGCGACCGGACCATCGATGTGCACGTCCGTAAGATCAGGGAAAAACTAAAAACCAAAAAGATCAAAACCGTTAAGGGCGTGGGCTATAAATTCGAAAGTTAGGCTATTTTTGCCTGCAAATCGATGACTGTTTTAAGATGAACTATTCAAACCCCAGGATCCTAGCGTTATATAACGCATTCTTTGTCATTCTTTTTTTTACCATTATTTTCATTGCGCTGGGCTATTTTTTTTACGGGATCCATCTGATTGCCCTTGTCATCGCTGATATAGTCCTTTTCATCTTCACTTATTTTCTTTTCCGCTACACGCTGGATAAGTTCATTTATGAAAAGATCCGGTTGATCTACAAGACCATACATAACCTGAAGGCCACAAAAAGGGAAGCAAAAAGGCAATCACAGCATAAAGAGAGCATAGAAGATGTGAACAGGCAGGTGCTTGAATGGGGCCAGAACCAGCAGGAGGAGATCAAGAAGCTCAAGGAGATGGCCAAGTACAGGCGCGAGTTCCTCGGGAATGTCTCTCATGAACTCAAAACACCTATCTTCAACATACAGGGCTATGTGCTTACACTTCTCGACGGAGGGCTCGAGGATGCAAAGATAAACAGGGAATACCTGATGAAGACCGAGAAGAGCGTAAACAGGATGATCGCTATCATTGAAGACCTTGAGGCCATTTCAAAGCTTGAATCGGGTGAATTGAAAATGAGCTTTACAGAGTTCGACATCTCCGACTTGACCAAAGACGTTGTTGACTTCCTCGAAATCAAAGCAAGGAAGAGAGGTGCTGAAGTCTTTTTCGCCAGGAATTACGATAAGCCCATTATAGTGAGTGCCGATAAGAAGGGCATCAGGCAGGTTCTGATCAACCTCATCGATAATGCGATCAAGTACGGGGCCACTGAAAAAGGAAGGACCAAGATCAGCTTTTTCGACATGGACGAGAATATCCTGGTGGAAGTAACCGATAACGGCGCCGGAATTGAAGAGGAAAACATACCCAGGCTGTTCGAAAGGTTCTACCGCACCGACAAGGGCCGCTCAAGGGAACAGGGCGGTACAGGGCTCGGACTTGCCATAGTGAAACATATCATCGAAGCCCACAACCAGGTGATCAATGTAAGAAGCAAGATAGGGGTTGGGACAACGTTTGCCTTTACCGTGAAAAAGGCATGAGGACAGGGCGTTTCATTTATTCCGTTCAGTTGTAAATACGACGAGCTTTTCAAGGCTTTCCCTCGCTTCGTTCTCAGGGAACGTATCAAGCAGGTTGAGAGCCTCGTCGCGGTAACTGATCATTTGTTTCCTGGCATATACGATCCCGCCCATCCGGTTGACAGTTTGGATCACCTCCCCTACTTTCTCTGCATCAGTGTTGTGGTTTTTCACTACGTTGATGATCCTTCTTTTCTCCTTGCGGGAAGAATTGTTTAGAGTATAAATGAGGGGAAGGGTCATTTTCTGTTCTTTGATGTCAATACCTTTGGGCTTACCTGTAAGATTGTTCAGGTCGTAGTCGAAAAGGTCGTCTTTGATCTGGAAGGCGATGCCGACCTTTGTTCCGAACTGCCTCATTTTGTCAATACCGTCGTCATCGATTCCCACTGAAGCGGCACCGCAGGCGCAGCAGGAAGCGATCAGTGAGGCTGTCTTTTTTGTTATGATGTCGTAATAGACAGATTCTTCTATGTCAAGCTTACGCGCTTTTTCTATCTGCAGCAGCTCCCCTTCGCTCATCTGCTTCACGGCTTCGGAAACTATTTGTAGCAGTTTAAAGTCCTTGCCCTCGATCGAAAGCAACAGGCCTTTTGATAGCAGGTAATCACCCACAAGGACGGCGATCTTGTTCTTCCACAAGGCGTTGATGGAAAAGAAGCCCCTTCTTTCATTTGAATCGTCCACCACATCGTCGTGAACGAGTGTGGCAGTATGAAGAAGTTCAACCAGTGAAGCTGCCCTGTATGTCGATTCATTGATCTCACCGTGAAGCTTGGCCGAAAGCATCACGAACATAGGCCGCATCTGTTTCCCTTTTCGCTTCAGCAGGTACCTCGTCACCCTGTCGAGGAGAGGGACTGAACTTTTCATCGAATCACCGAATTTCTTTTCGAAATCCCTGAGGTACGGGGCTATGGGTTTTTTTATTTCTTCAATGGTGATCATCTAACTAAAAAGTCGGGGCAAAAGTAAGATTTTTTCCTGCCTTATTGGTTTTTCATTGATATTGAACTAATTTTATGTTGAATCCGTTAGGTTAGTAAATGCAAGAATATGTGGAAAGAAGAGAATAACCAACTGGTGAGATCATTTGAATTCAATGACTTCAGTGAAGCGTTCGCTTTTATGACCCGTGTGGCCATAGAAGCGGAAAAGATGCAGCATCATCCTGAATGGACCAACGTTTACAATAAACTTGAGATCAGGCTTTCGACGCACGATGCAGGGGATGTTGTAACCGACAAGGACAGGAAGCTGGCCGAAAAAATAGACGCTTTGATGGGGTAAAAAGTCTGGGATTATGCTTGATTACGATCCTAAAATCCTTCTGGCCTTTGGTGAGGCAATAAGAGGCAACAAAAAAATATTTGACTGGCTCCTAAACAACGAATATCCGGAGCTGGCAGCACTCTCAAGATCTATCAACGGAAGTGAGGAGGCATATAAATGGCTTATGGAGAACAACTTTGCCCATTACGCAGCTTTTGACTCTGCTGTAGAGGGCAGCGACAAAGCCTACCAGTGGCTGGTACAAAATAATTTCAGTTTCCTGGTGGTATTTGCCGATGCCTGCCGAGGCAAACCGAAAGCGATCATGTGGTTCAGGAAGAGCGACCTCGATATCTTCCTTAGGGTTGCAAGGATAATTACAGACATCAGGGCGAGCAAGACCTTCGATTACCACAAGCTTCACTTCTAAGCCATGATGGTTTAAAAGCCGGCTAAAAGAACCCCATTATCTTTTCTTTATCGGGATGAAATATGATCCCTTTTTCGGTAATGATCCCTCCGATATAAGATGCGGGGGTTACATCGAATGCAGGGTTGAGCGCCCCCGAACCGGGCGAGGCGATCCTGATCCTTCTTGTTTCACCCTTTTCGTCCGGTCCCGACTGGTACAACACCTCTTCTTCATCGCGGAACTCTATGGGGATGTCATTTCCGGTAGCACAATTCAGGTCGAATGTTGAAAGGGGCGCGGCAACATAGAAAGGAATACCGAATTCTTTTGCAACAACAGCTTTTTCAAGTGTCCCGATCTTATTGGCCACATCACCGTTGGCAGCGATCCTGTCGGCGCCAACGATCATTAAATCGATCTTACCTTCCGACATAAAATAGGCCGTTGCGTTGTCGGGAATGATCGAATGGGGTATCCCTTCATTGTGCAGTTCCCATGCCGTCAGCCTTGCTCCCTGGCTGCGGGGGCGTGTTTCGTCGACATACACAAAGATCTTCTTACCTTCTTCATGGGCAAAGTAAATAGGTGCCAGCGCCGTTCCGTGATCTACAAAAGCAAGCCAGCCTGCATTACAATGAGTGGCAATATGGTGTCCATCTTTGATAAGGTCTTTACCATGTTCACCAATAGCGCGGGAATCAGAAACATCCTTACCGGCAATTTCCTTAGCTTGCTCAACCGCTTTTTCAACTGATACCATACCTGCTTCAAATACCTTTTCAACTGCATAAAACAGATTCCTTGCCGTTGGCCGGGTAGCCTCGATCTCCTTGCGGGCATTCTCAATAAAATCTTTTGAATTGTCTTCGAGGAAAGCCTGGGCCATAGCATAACCTGCAGCAGCGCCGATTGCTCCCGCCCCGCGAACGATCATGGTTTTAATTGCAAAACAAGTTTGTTTGTAATCTTCTGCTTTGAATATGCTGAATTCGAATGGCAGGAGGTTTTGTTCGATAAGATGGACCATACCTTCCTCCATCCATACAGTCCGATAATCTTTTCCATCAACCTTCATCACCGTGAAGATAAGATTTTAACTTTATTCCAGGCCAAAAAAAACCGGCAGGCCTGTCAGACCTGCCGGTAATATTATTTAAATAGATAAAATCAATTCAACTTAAAGGAAACCCCTACGTGGAAATAGGCAAGCATCCAACCCAGTTCGGAATAGACGGCAATGGCATCACTGAAGTAATACCTTCCACCGACGTAACCACCACCAGAGAACCTGGAGGACTGGGCATCCCAAACGCCCGGAGTGGCCCCTTCACCTTTCCATTTTCCGTTTACGAGCAAAAAGCCGAGGTGGATCCCTGCATACGGATCAAATTTTTCGTGAAAAACAAAGTGAAAATTACCACGGGCTGAAATCAGGAATGAATTATAGACATACTTCAGGTCATCATTCCAGAAAGAATACCTGTAGGTGGAGTTCGCGTATCCCAGAAAGCCGCCAACGCTGATTGCTCCATCCAGATCTGAACTGATCGGAATGTCAACGACCCCGTGCTCATAAGAGGCTGTTATCGCAGGAAGGCCAATGGAATAACCCACACCTCCGAGATAGGTATGACCAAACCCGATACCGGCATTGATCACCTGGGAACCCTTGCTGAATATCTGCGCATTCAGCGCTCCTGCCGAGAAAATTAAAACTGTAAGAATCGTAATTAACTTTTTCATCATGTTTAGAATTATTGGTTAGACATAAAAAAATTGACACCGGCAAATAGCAACAAATATAATTATTCTATCAATTGGCTGACCACCAGCCATGCCATCAACCCCACTCCGGTTTCGAGGCTCGATTCATCAACATTGAAGGTTGGCGTATGAAGACTGGAGGTAATGCCTGATCTTTCGTTCCTTACGCCAAGGCGGTAAAAACAGCCCGGCACATGATGCAGGTAGTAGGCAAAATCTTCGGCGGTCATCCTGGGTTCAAGCTCTACCACATTCTCTTCGCCAAGATAGTCAGATGCCAGCTCTTCAACCTTCTTTGTCACTATTTTATCATTTTCAAGATACGGATACCCGGGGTTGATGGTCACTTCACAGCTTCCTCCAAGTCCTTCGGCAATGGAGGATGCTATTTTCCGGATCTTTTCGCGCATTTCGATGCGCCAGTCTTCATCAAAAGTCCTGATGATACCTTCCATCTCAACCTTATCGGGAATTATGTTCGTTCTTCCATCGGCAATGACCTTTCCTATAGAAAGTACCGATGGATTTAAAGGCCTAGCATTCCTGCTTACTATCTGCTGCAGGGCAACTATAATATTAGCGGCTATGACAACAGGGTCGATATTCCTGTCGGGGATAGCACCGTGGCCTCCCCTTCCGTGCACCGTAATGAATATCTCATCGGTGGATGCCATATACTTACCTGCCCTGAGCCCTATTTTTCCGGCATCCAGCTCAGGGTACACATGTTCGCCGATAATAATATCAGGGACAGGGTTTTCAAGTACCCCATCTTTGATCATTGCCTGGGCTCCGCCCGGGTATGTTTCTTCGGAAGGCTGAAAAATGAGTTTTACCCGGCCTTTGAAACGGTCCTTCATGTCGTTGATGATACGGGCCGCACCCAGCAGTACGGCCATATGCACATCGTGGCCGCAGGCGTGCATAACACCTTCATTTTCTGACTTATACGGAATATCATTCTCTTCCATGATAGGGAGGGCGTCCATATCCGCCCTGAGTGCTATCACTTTGCCATCCGGATCGGTTGCCTGGATCAACCCTACTACTCCTGTGCCTCCAACACCCTTTTTAACATCAATACCGGCTTCTTCGAGCCTCTCTGCAATATATGCGGCAGTTCCGGTTTCCCTGTTCGACAATTCGGGATTCCTGTGCAGGTGATGCCTCCAACCGGCTACTTCTTCCCGCAGGCTTTTTGCTGCCTCCCTGATCCTCTCTTTTAATTCATCGTTTTGTTTACCGGCCATAATATTCACTATTCCTGAACGAAGTTAGTAAAAATAAAAAAGGCCGTCCTAGAAAAAGACAGCCTTATATATAATGTATTTTGATTAATTTACTGAAGCGTAAACTTAATCGGCAGGTTGAACTGCACCCTCACGGGCTTTCCTCTCTGCTTACCGGGAGTCCATTTGGGCATATTCTCGACAACCCTTATGGCTTCCTCGTCACAGCCACCGCCTATACCTCTGAGTACGCGCACATCGGTCACTTCTCCGTTCTTTTCAACTACGAACGTTACAAAAACCCTTCCCTGGATGCCACTCTCTTTCGCCATCTGGGGATATTTTATGTTTTCGTACAGGTATTTGTTCAGTGCCTGTTCTCCGCCTGGAAAGCCGGGCATTGATTCAACCACCATGAAGATCTGTTCTTCAACAACTTCCTCTTCTTCAATTTCTATCGGGACATATTCTTCAACCTCTGTCTCTTCATTGGCTTCCACATCAATCACGATGTCATCTTCCACTTCCACGTCATCTTCCACAACATTGATCTTCACAACCTGCTTTGGAGGTGGTGGTGGAGGTGGTTTAACCTTCTGTTCTGTGATCGGGATAATTTCTTCAGGGACCTCCACAACCTCGCGCTGGCCCATATCATCGATGGTCTTTTCGTATGTCTTATACTCGAATGCCAGTAATATCACAGCCAGGGCAATAATCAAGCCTATCTGCCTGAAAATGAATTTTTTGCTCTCGAGGTCGGCTCTAGATGATTTTTTTGATTCCATGGTATTCTGATGCTTTATACCGGTTAGGTCCGGTAAAATTATTAATTATTTTGTATCTGCTCTTCCTTTTCTGTCAAAAAAGATATAAAATGCCGCAATTCCCACAATCAGGCCCAGTATATCTGCTGCAAGGTCGTAAAGGTTGCCATTTCTTCCTATGAATACAAAACGTTGCAGCGCCTCCAAAACAAATCCAAAAATCGTACCAAGGACAAGAACCATTGCTCCAACAAGAAAACGGTTAAATCTTGCAAGATATTGCTGGGCGGGGCCTGCAAGGAGCAGAAAGGCGAAAATGCCGAACATGGCCAGGTGGACGAGTTTATCGGGGCCCAGCCAGCCCCTGAATGAAATCGTCCGGGGAATATAGTCACCGGGTATCCCGGCCAGGGCAAGCATTACAACAGCCCAGGCCAGGGGGGGCCAAACAGACCTGTACAGGGCAGGCACTATCCTTCAATCAGTTCTTTATATCCGTTATCGTCGAGCAGTTCTTTCAGTTCTTCCTTCTTTGTCAGCTCTATCTTAACGATCCAGCCCTCTCCGTATGGGTCCTGGTTAACAATTTCAGGATTATTTTCAAGGGCTTCGTTGAATTCAAGCACTTTACCGCTTATCGGCATAAACAGGTCCGAGACAGTTTTTACCGCTTCGATCGTACCGAAAGCCTCTTCAGCATCAAGCTCCTCCCCTACGGTCTCTACTTCGATAAATACAATGTCGCCAAGCTCTCCCTGAGCGAAATCGGTGATCCCGATGGTTCCGGTATCTCCTTCAATTTTGATCCATTCGTGATCTTTGGTGTACTTCAGGTTTTCGGGAACATTCATAGTATAATCCGGTTTTAATTATTTGGTCAAAATTACATTTTCTTTTAATAAATAAGAAATCGGGCAACAAATAAAGTGCTTCTAAATAAGAAAGCAGACAGGTGCAATTCAGGATCACTGCGCCAGTGAGAACCGCACTTTGATACCGCCACGGGTAGTGGATGTCCTGTACTGGTTGGATACAAATGGCGTATTGATGATCTTGTCGAAGAAGAAGCTGATACTGACACTCCTGCTCAGCATATAATCTATGGTTGTGTTGATCGATGCCACACGCTGGCCGGCTGATACCTGGTCCTGTCCGGTATCGAGCCTTCTCAGAACAGTGCGGTTGTTGCGAAGCGAAAAGTCGAGCTTGATGTCAAGGTCACTGCTCATGTTCCGTGTACCTCCGCCTCCTATCGACCTTACCGTAAACGAAACATCTTTTATGCGGTAACCAATCCCTACAATATATTCATCGCTGTTCACATCGGTAAGCTGCTTGTTTGCCATGCTGAAGGTGAGGTTCCGGGTCTTCTTGAACTCCAGCCTTGTTGTAAGGCTGTTGATCCATGTAAGGTCTATTCCGAGCAAGGGTGAGAACTGTTCCGTGATAGTGATCTGGTTTACATCATGTACCGGGTAGTAAGAATTGGATTCGGGATATAATTCGGCAGGCATCCCTGTACCCATGTCGTCGTAGTAAAGGTTTGTCTTATAAGCCCCGATAGCATAATTAGCCCGGTAACCATGAGAAATGGTTGCTGATTGGATAATATTCTGCAGGAAGCCGATCCTCGACAGTCCGTCGTAAGTGATCCTCCAGTTGGGAAGAGGTATTTTCAGGAAATAATCAAGCGTTACATCGTTGGGGCTCTGATTAGTGTAAGCGGCAACAAAAGAAGGTATCAGCACATCCTGTGAACTTGGCCCGTACCCCAGGGGAAATTCCCGGCCTGTGATCGAATCATAAACCATTCCCATGGAATTCGGGTTTTCCTCTGAAAGCCTTTCTGCGATCACTATCCGGTAATCTTTCATCCTCTCAAACACCGGCGATACAATATCCTGGTAATCCCTTCCAAACGAGGTGCCCCATGCAATGTATGAAATGCTGAAGCTGCCCGCGTCAACCGCGGAGTACGACTCAAAACTTCCGAGTGAATCGGCAAAACGGTAATATTCCTGGTGGTTTATGGCATATACACGGTCGGCATTGATATCAATGCGGAGTCCGGGTATCGGTTCAAGGCTTGCCTTGGCATTGAAATTATCGGTGTACTTAGTTGTATAAGCCTGGTTGAGGATCGAGTCCCTTGTGATCCAGTCATTTTCGGCTGCCAATGACCTTATATCACGTTGGTCACCGAAAACGAACCCGAGGGTGGGAGCTCTTCCGGCCCAGTAAACACCAAGGAAATCAGGTTCAGGCATAAAACCCGGAAGTGCAGTACCGCTTGATTGTGTATAGGAAAATGATGCCCTCTTAACCATCATCAGGAACTTCATTGAACCGTCGAGGATCTTCTTGAACACACTCACCCTTACCGTATCCTGCTCTTCCTCTTCCTGTGCTTGTTGTTGCTGTGGCAAACGCCTGTTCATACGGTTCGATCCGGATGAACGATCCCCTTCGTTGAGTTTTTTGAGATACCCGATCTTGTTGTATAATCTCACAAAATCGAAGTTACCGTTCAACTGCTTGTCCTGTGAATTCTGGATCACATTCCCTACCCTCTCCTGTATCGAAGCGGGTGAAGCGGCCCAGTCGTAGGTGGTCCTGTATGAGAACTGACCGGTGATCCAGTCGAAACCGGGGAACTTATCAATCGGAATTTTATAGTTGACCTCCAGTTGCTGCCTGTATGTACGCAATGTTCCTCCGGAAAGGACTTCACGCCTCAGGTCGAACTGACGCTGCGCCTCTTCATCGTACCAGGGTGAGTCTGAATTGGGGCTGCCGGCAGGTTCATTGATAAAAGCATTGGCATTTGCCCTGAAAAGTACAGAGAGACTTGTCGCCAGGTCGAATTTAAGGTCGTAGCTTCGCTGCCAGTCCCATTTCTTGGTGAAGGTGGGCCTGATGATCAGATCACCGGTACTCTTATTCCTCAGTTTCCGTTCGATCAGCTCTCTGTTCATGTCGGTGCGGAAAGAGAAGGATTTAGGGAGGTAATAGAAGTTAAAGTCATTAATGAATTTCAATGCTGAAGTGCCCGAGATAAACCCGATCTTCTGAAAAGGTTTGACATTCTTAGGAGAAGAAGAGTAATTATAACCAAGACCGGCATTATGGGTGGTCTTGTTATCGTATTCTGTGTCGATGTTTCTCTTATAGATGTTGGTATAGGCATAACTTACATTGAAGTTCTCAACATCGTATATCCGCGGCTTACGCTGCGATCCAACCCTGTCTTTCCTTACGTTCACAAAGTTTATGCTTCGCCGTTGGGTATAGTCCTCGATGATGGTCTTCAGCGAATCAGCCTTTTCTTTATCCTCAAAGGTGTCAAGTTCATCCTTCACTTCGATGTCAGGGCTCAGGGGATCGTACTGTGGCCTTGCAGTGATCTGGCTGTAGTCGAAATGCATCGGTATCCGCACGCCGGATTCTTCGGGAAAGAATTTACCCAGGTTGAGGTCGGTGGCTATGTCCCACTGCATATTGGCCTCCCGCTGTGTTTCATTGATGCGCATATCCAGTGCTCCGAAATTCGGCGAGCTATAGGAACCGCTCGCCACCACACGGCCAAAATCGGCCAGGTCGGCACTGATACGCCCTATTGCCGCGACTCCCGATGATTTGTTGAATTCTGTCAGGCGTAGTTCATTGATCCACAACTCAGCGCTTTTCGGCTGCCCGTCATCGCCGTTCTCAATACTTGTCTGCTTGGGATTCCTGACCCCAACCATGACCGCATTCACATCACTTATAGTGGGCACACCCACCACCGTTATCTTGTTTTTCCCGTCGTATTCAACATATGGGAAGGTTACCTGGACACCTGAATTAGGATTCCTTGCAGCAACATCCCTGTTCAGTTTTGTTTGCACCAGGCGTTCAAGGTCGATGCTGAACTTGTTCTCCTCAGGCCAGATACGGTTCGGGTCGGATGTGCCGAATGGCGTGAATACAAGTGGTACTTCATATTCATAAAAGTTTTCCGTGAAGTCGGACCCCACTCTTATGAATGCGGTAAGTGTTCCATCTGTGTAACCGGGATCGCTGCCACCGGGGATCTCAGGGATGGCCTCGGCATGGACGTACATCTCGAGTTTTTTGTACTGCCTGAAGTCGAAGCTTGTAGTCTTGTAAGCACCCCTGGCATCACCGTCGACAAGGTCTGTGACCCTCAATACCATTGACTGTTCGTTGAGCCTTACGAAGGTGGTGGCACCTAACTGGGTTTCTCTTTCTATTCCGGGCGGAATAACATAGTTTACGGGTTGCCTGCGTCCGTTCTCTTCAATGTTTACCGAGAAGATATCGAAATTGGTGAGCGCCTGGAGGTCATTGGGAATGTATTCCCCGGCCGAGAGCAAATCGCCCCTGTAGCGCCTCCATTCCCCCCTTACCAGCTCGAGTGTGGCAAAACGGAGCACTATCTGCTTTTCAAAGCCCCTGAGGTACATCCTCATGAACCTGATCGATTTAAAGTCACTGATGTTCCCCACCACCCTGTCAGGGTCGGTAATGGGAACCTTGAACTGGTACCAGGTTACATTCTTTACTTTCCCGTTGGGCGTGGGTGCAACACCATCAATAGTACTCGTAATGTAATTCTCACCGACATTCATTTTGTTCGGGTCGAGCTCGATCCTGTATTGGAAATACCTTTCAGCCTCGCTAAGTGTATTATCGCGGTTTAGGTCCTCCACATTTGGAAGGGTTGTTCCGGCTGTGGGATAATCTTCAGGGTTTTGAAGGTCTGTAGGTGAGTTCCCGTCGGGGCCGTTGTACTTTTTATACCTGTTGAGAATTGAGGAAAACTCGGGGTCTGCATCGTAATCAGAGCCCCTGAAGTAATGAAAATCATCATTCGACGGATCAAGCAATGCATTCAGGTAGGCTTGCGATCCCGTTCCATAAGTTTCAGCAATCTGCTGTAAATACTGCTCGTCGTGGAAATCGAGTTCGTCTTCGTTCCTGAGCCCGTCGTAGCCCACATCCTGGAAGGGCCTTGCAGCTTCGTCGTTATCGAATGATTCGACCAGGTTCTGCAATGTCGACACCCTGCCCCAGATGGTCTCATCCACATTCTCCAGGTCGTCGGCATCTGTCGGAAGCCCGTTCTCAAAGCTTTTCCTTGAATCCTTGAGAATATCTTCTGAAATATCACCGAGGTTGATGTAAAGCTCCCCTGTATTGTTCGAAAAGTCAAAAGTTTCGTCTTCATCCTCATTGAAAGGATCCATCAGCCAAAACTCAATGTATTCCACATTAGTTGCCTCGAAATCGGTCGACTCGATCTTCCTCATAACGCCGCCCCACCTTGAATCAGGCTCCCGCAGGAGTCCGTCCTCATCAATACCGTTGGAGAACTGCGTAGCCTGGACGTCAAAATTATAGGGCCCTTTCTCTTCAGGATAAAAAGCCAGGTTGAACACCGGTATGTTTGTTGGGATCCCGTTTGGATTATCCTTGTTTGGGAACACTTCCGTTTCGAGCACCTCCCTTACCCTGTTCTTCGAGATCTCATCCCTTGATACATTTACAGGCCTCAGGTTGTTGTTCCTGTCGTAAAACAAGGGGTCGATCACATACCAGGCAAGTCTTGCCCTGTTATAACCGTATGCGAGGGTGTTGGTATTGGCCTCGGGGAACAGGTCGGGCTGGCCCTGGGGCGTACTTGCCATAAACCATGTGCCGATGTTCCTCAGGTCGATGGTCGATTTGGCCCCTTCAAAATCATCAATGTAAACGATTCCCTGGTTGCCTATGGCCCTGGAGTGGCCTGGTATGAAGTGGGCAAATTCACCTTCCACGTTCACCTTCGAAGGTGCCTTGGTCTCTATTCCCGGGATGGCATCCACCACTTTTGTTATGAACCTCGATTCGGTCTGGTAGCTGAAATCAAGCCCCCAGATGGTATTGGATATCGGGTCGTTGCCGTAATCGACTTTCTGGGTAAGCGGCCTTTCGTGCAGGTTCATGATGGTACCTCCAAACCGGAAATCTTTGTTGAACTGGTGGTCGAAATTAAGCCCCATCAGCCTTTTGTTCATGATGCTGAACATTGCCTGGTTCTCAGTAGATATCTGGATGGGTACACCCGAGTTTAAAATCCCGTCGTTGATAATCCTTACGCGCCCCAGTGTGTAATCCACCGTGTAATCCACATTCTCCTGCAGCACCCTTCCCCCGGCCGTAACCTTGACAGATCCCCTGGGAATGTTGAAGGCATTAAGGTCTATCTCATTGCCCGATTCGGAACTGTAAAAGCCTTCAAGAAGGTACTTGTTCTTTTCTGTTTGCTGCTCGGCAATGGTCTTGGTGGCACGGTACAGGGTATCAAAGGCATAGAAATCGGCAAAGTCCTGGTTGTCCTCACCAAAGCGCTTTCTCAGGTACGAACGGCCAAATGGTTCGTTAACTGTAAAATAGATCCTGCCGTTCGATGAGTTGATGGTACCGCCGTTTGTTGCCGCATTATCAATGAAGTCGAACACGCCGTCGCCGGGAGGATTGAGCTGGTTATCGAGGTTATCGAGGTTGAAGAACTCGATAAGGGGCATACCCTGTATCCTTTCAGGGCCGCGGGTAAAATAGCCTGTCGGGACCCCGTTCTCATTTCCCGAATAGAGGATGTTGAAAATGAAGTTATCGCGATTGACCCTGTAGGCACCAATAGAGTAAATGTTCTTCATCATCAGGTCCCACATAGGCACTTGGGTGCTGAGTGAAGTGCTTTTGAGCAGCTTAACAACGAGAGTTTGAGATGTGTTGGCTGTTTCGTCCGAGAATTCACCCACCTGGAACACACTGTCGACCCCTATCACCGAATACTGGAAGGCTACGGCCAGGGCCTGGTCGGTATTGAGTGAAGTAAAAAGTGATATAAAACCGAGTTTCGAATTGAAAGAGTATTCAGAGGGATCCAGTTTCCTGGCATTTTCGATCTTCTCGAAATCTTCCCCAGCAACCATGTACCCCGACTCACCGATGCTAAATGGGTCGCCCTGCATATAGTTCGTAACTTTATTGATATCCCGGATCTGCGAAATATTCATTTGTGACAACAAGTTATTGGAACTGTTTGAGGGATATCTTTCCGCGCCGAAACTGGGAGTTATCTTGTCATTGTAGATCCTTTGGTAGTTGTTCTCGTAGTTCACTGTTACCACCCTGTCGCCGTTTTCATCATAAGAATACTGGACGATTGGTTTGCTGTAAAGGCCTTCACCAAGGTCCTGGAGGGCGACAAGATTCCTGTTCTCCTCTGTGGCGGGGCCGATATTTGTAACCCAGACCTCTATTTTGGTAATATTTACGCTGGAATTTATGATCGGGAGTTCTGAGAGCCCCAGCTCATAAAAATCACGGAAGAAATGACCAAGGTAGAAGTGTTTGTTCTCTTCATAATCCGTTGCCTGGAAAAGGAATTCCTGGGTTTGTGCACCATCCTGGACGGTAACTGTGGAAGTTTCGCTCTCCTGCTGTGAAAAAAGTCCGGTGACCGTGGTCTTGCCAAATTGCAGCCTGGTTTTTATTCCGAAGAGGCTCTGGGTGCCTTTTATAAGGGAAGTATTGAGGGGCATCGAAACATTTCCTGCCTCGATCAGTTTGATGATCTCATCCTCTTTTCCTTCATAATTGAGTTTCAGCTTGTTCTCAAAGTCGAAAACGGCTTCAGTGTTGAAATTGGTGTTGAACTGTATCTTATCACCGATCTTGGCCGATACGTTCATCTGTATGTTCTCCTCAAAGTCGAAGTTCACCGTTCGGCGCTGGCGGATATCGAGTGTGGGGTCATCCCTGGAATTGGCCAGGACCCCGAAAGTCAGCTCGGCAGAACCATTAGGCCTGATATCGATGGTATTGCTTCCGAAGATCCTGTCGAACAGTTCCCCGCCAATGTATATGCTGGGTATTATGCCTTCTCTTTCTATTCCTGCTGCTGTTTTTGAACGTTCCCTCCAGTAGTTTCTAATTGTTCTGTTAAGCTGGTAATCCTGGTATTCGTCAAAGGTCATGTATGAAGGGTTGCGGTAATCAAGTTCCCCAAGCTTTTTAGAGAAAAGATACTGGTTGGTTTCGGGGTCGTATTCTATCTCGGTCCTGAGGTTCGAGGGGTTCCTGAGATAGAGAGCGCTGGTATCACCTGATTCATCAAGGATATAATTGCCGCGGTCTTCGAAGGGATATGGAAGGACTATATCGGTAGTATCGATGGTGGTATCGGGCTGGGGCATGAACTGTGGCATACCGGGTACAGCCTTGACGGGACCAGAAATTCCTGTAAAGAAGGACACCAGTAATCCCAGCAGAAAAATTTCAGGGATCTTATCTATTATTGAACCTTTTCGCTCCAAAGAATGATCTGATTTTTGGCAACGGCCCAAAATCCCTAAGGAGGATGATGGGTAATTTATATTCCGGCCCTGGCCGGACAAATCCACTTTTTACAATAGTTTTAACGCTTCCTTGATCAGTTGTTCCACCGTAAACGAGCCCGGATCATCCCGGTCTGAGGACAGGACCTGGCCAATCGCCTTGTCGGCTGATTTCCTGGTGAAACCCAATACCGTCAATCCTGATAACGCCTCCTCCCTTAAGGTATTGTACGAAATATCCAATTTTTCAATGGCAATTTCACCCTTCTCAAAGCGGTCTTTCAGGTCAACGATCACTCTCTGCGCTGTTTTCGCCCCGATGCCTTTTACTGATTTCAGCTTTGAAACCTCACCATTCACAATAATATCAACCACTTC
>CAZXWD010000042.1:0-18928 GCA_964644135.1 uncultured Bacteroidales bacterium
ACATACATGGTACATGCTGAAATGATGGGAATACATACCACCCAGGCAGTGATCAGCCTGTCTGAGGAGACACCGGAATCCCAGGTTAATTTCATAGTTGAAGGCAATACAGCAACCTTGTCTATAAGTGAAGACCGCGGGATAATAACCAGTTCCGGTAATGTCTATCCAAACCCCGTAACCGACAGGGCCTGGCTGGAAATTGATTCAGAAGAACCGGTCGATCTTGACGTGATGATCTTCAACCAGATGGGACAGAAGGTATATCATGAAAGATTGAATATCGGGGAGGGTAATCAACGGATATTGCTGAACACTTCTTCTCTGAGCCCTGGAATTCATTATCTGAACATCATTTCAGAAGACGGTGACAATGTAAGCAAGAAACTTGTTAAGACCCGTTAATACTTTCACTTAACGAGCGCGTTTACTTTCAGAAAGGCTGCCTTTGGGTGGCCTTTTTTTTAGTGTGAAAATGAGATGTCTTCCAGATGTCTTCCAGATGTCTTCCAGATGTCTTCCAGATGTCTTCCAGATGTCATCCCTGACGGATATTATTATCTTTGACCCATTACCAACTCATATTACCTATGAAAACTTTAATTTCCCTTCTCGTATTTGCCACCCTCTTCCTTTCAAGCTATTCACAAGATACATTCTCTATAGTTGCCTTAGACTCTGTTACAGGTGAAATAGGCAGCGCAGGGGCATCCTGCATCGACGATAGCCAGATAACAGGTGGTGCCATAATAATCAGTGACATAATACCCGGCCGGGGCGCCATCCATACGCAGGCGCAATGGAAACAGGCAAACCAGCAAAATGCCCACAATTTAATGGAAGAAGGCTTCTCGCCAATTGAGATTATTGACTGGCTAATTGAAAATGATGTCCAGGGTAATCCAACTATCAGGCAGTATGGCATTGTTGATTTTGATGAAGAAGGCAGCCCAAGAGCAGCCGCTTTTACCGGAAGCAATTGCACCTCCTGGGCAGACGACACAGCAGGGGTATATTTTGCTATACAGGGAAATATCCTGCTTGGGGAAGAGATCATCGACAGTATGCTGAGCAGGTTCCTTAACACAGAAGGCATCCTGGCTGAAAAACTGATGGCCTCCCTGCAAGGCGCTAATGTACCCGGTGCCGATACAAGATGTGCCGGTGAAGGCGTTTCTTCCCTCTCAGCTTTTATCCGGGTTGCACAGACGGCCGATACCCTCGGCGAATTCTACCTCGACCTGAATGTTCCTGAAACACCTTATGGAGTTGAGCCCATCGACTCTTTGCAGGTGCTTTTTGATGAGTGGCTCCTGTATCTCAATACCGGTGAAAATATAAGCTATCAGGGAAACTTCAATATCTACCCGAACCCTTCATCTGGTAAACTCGTGGTTGAATCATCCGTTGACATCAGGGATTTGAAATGCAGCCTTTTCAATTCTAGCGGAAAAATGGTCAGGGAAATCCAACTGGCAGGCCGAAAAACGAACATTAATACCGGCACCCTTCCAAAAGGGATCTATTTCATCAAAATAAGTAATACCCGGGGAACAATTTACAGGGAAAAAATAATCATCAACTAAAAACCTCAAATCTCAACCCTAATTCCTTGCCCCACCCCCGACCCCTCCCCATGCCGGCGAAACGTCAATAAGATATGAAACGACGGGGAGGGGAGATGTCTTTTTTTTCCTCTCGTTTCTATTGATATGTAACTCCTCCGGAGTATTGTTTTAAACCATAACGAAGAATGAAAGGACAGAAGCTTGGGAGCACAGAGGCTCAGAAGCGCAGGAGCTCAGTGCTGAAAACAGGAGGTTGGAGGTTAAGAAAATAAGACGGTAAGACTGGAAGAAAGCAAAGGGGCGGAGAGGCGGAGAAGTCAGTCGGGTCAGTCAAGTCAGTCGTCAGTCATCAGTTACTAACTGAACTAAGTTCTGATTACCCATAACCCGCAACTCGTAACCCGTAACTCGCAACCAGCACCCAGCACCTAAAAGACAATTTGACAATAGAGACAATTTTAACAATTAAACTAACAGCCAGAAGCCAACAGCTAATCAATTAAACACTCAACACTCAAATCTCAACCCTGGTTATCCTCGAGGTGCCACTCAGCATAGGATGTTTGTGTTTCCCTCAAATGGAGCTTTATGAGGGTAAGATGAGAGGGTAGCAGTTCACCGATCTTTTCAGCAAGGTCGTCAAGCATGTTTTCAGTCGTCGGCTGATATGGGGTGAGAACGAGTTTGTCGAAATGCTTCCTGAGTTCTTCGATCAATGAAGCCGGGGTTTTATCATTCAGGACCAGTGCATGGTCGTATTCGCTTACAATGTTTTCCTTTATGAGTTTCTTAAGATCACCGAAATCGATGAGCATGCCATTCTTGGGTGAGCTATCATCCATTATGGGCTCTCCTTTCACTGTTACGATCAGAGTATACGAATGTCCGTGAATGTTCCTGCAAAGCCCGTCGTAACCCAGAAGGGCATGCGCCATATCAAAATTGAATTCTTTGCTTATCCGTATTACAGCCATTGTTAGTTTATTGAGAATGCTAAATTAGACCATTTTAATGTACTGGACTATCATAAATACCGACATGGCAAGCATAATGACCCCACCCATTATCTCTGAACTCCTGGCCGTCTTATACCTTCCCTTTTTGCCAATCCTAATGCCAAGAAGTGCAAACAGGTAAGTCATAAAAACCAGGGAAGCGGCCATGATCATCCAGTTGCTTTCAATAAGCCCGTTACCTATGCCAACAAGGAAAGCATTGATCGAAATAGCCACCGAAAAACCGATCAGCAGCCGGATATTTCTTGAAGGATAGGTTCTTTTCTCCGGAACAGGCTTTCTTGATTCACTGAAAAGCTTTATACCGATAAAAAGAAAGATCATACTCGCCACAGGAAAGGCAAGGGAAGAGAAGAATCCCGACAGTGCATAACCTATGAGCCACCCCAGCAATAACAGACCACCCTGGAAGAAACTGAAAAAGATCCCTATTTCAAACGACTCGTTCATTTCGATACACCTGTAAGCACTCGAATATAGAGCAACAGAAAAGGGAACCATTGCCAGGGCAAGAGCCTGAAACAAATAGGCAGTTATTTCGAAATAATAATCCAATATCGATCCAAAACAGGGAAACCGTATCCCCCGCAATTCAAACAGCTAAGTTACCCGTTTATTCATAAACCAGGGATATGATCTTTTCAAGGCCTTTTACATCATCATCATCAAACATATCGAATTCCCTGCTGTCGACATCAATTACACCGGTAATATCTCCCATTTTGTTCCTCAAGGGTACAACCACCTCTGAGTTTGACCTCGAATCGCAGGCAATATGTCCGGGAAATTTATGTACATCGGGCACTAAAACAGGTTTCTCCGTATTGATAGCCGTCCAGCAAACACCTGTGTTTTTATCCTCCAGCCTGATACAGGCAAGCGGGCCCTGGTAAGGCCCGACAATCAGTTTGTCGTTATCCAGCAAATAGAAACCTGTCCAGAAAAATCCTTTCATCTTATGATGAAGCAAGGCTGTAATTGTTGCCATCCTTGCTACAGGTTTGAAGTCTTCTTTGAATAGTCCTTTAAGCTGATCATAGATCCGTTCGTAGCGTCTAACTTTTTGCATCTTCATTCATCCAGATATATCCATTAGAAAATGCAAAAATGCGAAAAATCAACCGAAACACACCAATTGATAAAGTTTATTGCACCCTTTCCAATTCAACTGTAAAGTGCCTGAGTATCGGGGCTTCCCTGGTAATTACAAATCCACGCCTGATACTTTCGCGCCTTTCGTAAATATTCTTCAGGCAGGCGGCCACATAATCCATGTGGTTGTTGGTGTAAACCCTTCGTGGGATGGTCAGCCTCATGAACTCAAGCCTGGGATACCGGTTTTCGCGGGTAACCGGGTCACGGTCGGCCAGCAGTGTACCTATCTCAACACCCCTTACCCCGCCCTCGAGGTACAGTTCATTTACAAGCGTCTGGGCAATATATTCCTCTTTAGGGACATTTGGAAGGAACTTTTTCGCTTCTACAAAAACAGCATGGCCACCGAAAGGTTTCTGCACCGGGATATCATATTCATCCAGTTTACTGCCCAGGTAAGCTACCTGCCGGATGCGGGTATCGAGGTAATCGAATTCAGTGCCCTCATAAAGTCCCTGTGCCAGTGCATTCATGTCACGGCCCGACATACCACCGTAGGTGATATAACCTTCAAAAAGAATATTGTACATACTGGCCCTGTTAAACAGGTTCTCATCGCGCATGGCAATAAACCCTCCCATGTTGACTATTGCATCTTTCTTGCTGCTCATAGTCATTCCGTCAGCGTATCCCATCATTTCCCTTACTATTTCCCTGATAGTAATGTCGGCGTAGCCTTCTTCACGCGTTTTAATGAAATAGGCATTTTCGGCAAACCTTGCCGCATCGAAAAACAGGGGTATGCCATATTTTCCGGCCAGCGACGAAACAGCCCTTATGTTCTCCATCGAGACCGGCTGGCCACCGGCAGTATTGCATGTAACCGTCAATATGATAAAGGGGATGTTCTCTTTGGGATTGCTTTTCAGAACTTTTTCAAGTTTCTCAATATCAATATTGCCCTTGAACGGATGCCCGTTCTCTGTATCAAAAGCTTCTTCAATGGTACAGTCTACTGCCTTTGCCTTCCTGAACTCTATATGGCCTTTGGTAGTATCAAAATGGGCGTTGCCGGGAACAAGGTCATCTTTTTTTATCAGAACAGAGAACAGCACATTTTCCGCTGCTCTTCCCTGGTGGGTGGGAAGGAAATGATCAAAGCCGAGAACTTCCTTTATCGCCTTCTTCATCTTATAATAAGAGGAGGCCCCGGCATAGCTTTCATCGCCCAGCATCATTTCCGACCATTGCCGGTCGCTCATGGCACCTGTGCCGCTGTCGGTAAGCAGGTCGATGAAGACCTGTTCGCTTTTAAGATTGAAAACATTGTACTTCGCTTCCCTGATCCATAACTCCCGCTCCTTCCTTGTGCTTTTCCTGATGGTCTCCACCATCTTTATCTTATAGGATTCTGCAAATGGTAATTCCATAATTATCTGCTTAGAAGTGAATAAAAATGTGTTGAAAAATAAAAATGGAAATTGCCGGTACCGACAATCACTTGCCTAAATTGTAGAAGTCCCTATCTTTGATATTCAGGAAGATACGTTTTTTTGATATGGTTTTCCGGCTTAACATTCAGTATTATAAGGTAAGGACTTCAAATATAAAAAAAATTTATTTTTCGTTGAAATTGCAACTCCCATCTTTATAAACTGTCATTACCATTGAAAAGAGCTCAGAAATTGGAGACTGTTAAGCTTGATATTCACAGCGATATCATAGAGAAGAGCAAAGAGGGCAACAATAAGGCCCAGTATAGGCTCTACCAGCTCTATTCACAGGCAATGTTCAATACATGCCTGCGTATGATGCATTCGCGTGAAGAGACTCACGGCGCGACCGCATCAACATAAGATGCCTCAATAGCATCGAGGGTGAGGCTTCCTTTTCATATACCGATATTATCCTGCCTGTTGATCAGTCTATGTTCTACGATGTAGAAATAGTGCATAACGGCAAGACTGAGATCATACTCCCGTCATCGGTCCTTACCAGGAAAGAAAGCGTGGTAAATGAAGAAGAAGATATCAGGAAGCTTGAATTCAAGGCAGGAAAGTTGTCAATAAACGAAAAACCAATTTCCATCAAGGCCGATGCGGGAAAAATAACTTTTAAGGAAGAATGACCCTCAGATTTGCAACCTTGTAAGAAAAGTGTTGTCATTTATTACTGAATACAAACCAAAAGAATCTGGAGAATCATGAAAACTAAGGATCTACTTACATTCACGGCATTGATGCTCGCCATATCTTTCCTTGCCGGCTGTGGAAATTCATGGCGCAGGATCGAAGGTAACGGACAGGTAATTACTGAACTTCGTACAATGCCCCCCTTCAACAAGATTGTGAACGACGGGGAATTCAATGTTTACATCGAACAGGATTCGGTTTTTGAGGTATCGATCGAAGCTGAATCAAATCTGGTGCCTTATATCCGTACACGGGTAAACGGGACTACCCTGCATATAGATACACGAGAAAACCTTCGCGACCATTACGGGATGAACCTCTATATAACCACTCCCGATGTCTATGCTGTTACCCTTAACGGATCGGGGCACATTGCCAGCCGGGAAATGATCACAACAGAAAACCTCGACCTTGGCATATCAGGTTCAGGAAATATTGATTTCGACGTGGAAGCTGATCTTGTAAGGGTTGGTATAAGTGGTTCCGGGTCGGCCGACATGAACATCTTCTGTGATGCTCTAGTGGCAACCATAACAGGTTCCGGAGATATGTATTTCCACGGGCTTGCCAATCGTGGCGACTACAGGATAAGCGGCTCAGGCACAATCAGGGCAGACAATATGGAACTCAATGAATGCTACGCAACCATCTCGGGATCGGGAAGCATGTACGTTACGGTAATGGAATACCTCGAGGCTACTATCAGCGGAAGCGGCTCAGTATTTTATTATGGTGATCCCTCTGTATCGACCAACATAACGGGATCAGGATCTGTTATCAAACCCTAAACATCTCCAATATACCGATGATGAAAAAAACAATACTCATTCTATTAGTGGTTTTAGCAGGGAAACTGGCAACCGGCCAGTACTATGAGAAACATTTTGGCGTGAGAATAGGAAATACAACAGGTTTTTCATTCAAGGCCATTAAAGACGAAAGGCTTGGCATGGAAGCCATAATAGGTTTCAGGAATGGTGGCATGCAGGTTTACGGTCTGGTTGAATCATACCGAAAGGTTTTCACTTCAAGCACCGACGGCATGAGGCTTTTCTTCGGTCCGGGTGCACACGTGGGATTCACAGCCTACAGGTACTACAACGGTTATGGCTATCACAACGACGGCCCCCTCAGGTTCTACCCGGTGCTGGGCCTGGATGCGATAGTTGGATTGGAATATAATTTTCCCATGACGCCTGTAGTAATAGCAATCGACTTTAAGCCTTTCGTGGAGCTGGAGGGATTTCACAAGTTCAGGGCTAATGCCTGGGACTTCGGCATACGCGTAAGTTATTCAATACAGTAAAGAAATTAAACAACTACAACTATGAAAAAGATAGCATTATTCACACTCATTTCGATGCTGCTCTTTGCAGGAAAAACATCAGCACAGGACACGCTTTTTGCTGAGAAGAAAGACGACATGAAGACCGTTTTCGGAAGCCCCGGTAAAATAGAGCATGGGGGCTATGGTGCCTTCACAATGGGCTATACCACTGTAGATGACCAGGGGGCACTTCTTATGGGGGGCCGGGCCGGTTGGCTGATCAACCATCGTTTTACCCTTGGCCTGGCCGGCTATGGGTTCTTCAATAACCTTGAGAAAAGAGAAAACCTTGCTGCCCGGGAGAATTATACCATAGCAGGGGGCTACGGCGGCCTGTTCTTGGAAGCGATAATTGCCCCAAACTATCCGGTGCATGTTACCATCCCACTGCTAATAGGTGCAGGTGGTGTTTCGGTAAATGAAGGCACGTGGTGGGATGAGCAATACTGGGATTATTATAATTACGATGCAAGTGCGTTTTTTGTTATTGAACCAGGCCTTGAAGTAGAGCTGAACATTGTGAAGTTCTTCCGGCTGGCAGTGGGTGCAAATTACCGCTGGACAAACGGCATTGACCTTACCTATAGCTGGTACGAAGACGGAAAATACCAGAATTATGAAATCCCGAACGACATCCTGGATGGGTTCTCATATCACATGACACTGAAATTCGGTTGGTTCTGATTGATCCCGCCGGACTTTCATCATCGGTCCCGTGGAAAAGGCAGCCGGCCCTGAGGGTATTAGCCGGGCTGCCTGCCCGCGGGATTTTTTTCCTTCCATTTGAACCATCTTAATTAACTTTGGCCGAAAACCACAGAAAGATGAAATATCTGGCACTTATTCTGCTGCTGCTCATCTCTTTCCAGATCAATGCTCAATTCGGTAAATACTTCAGGAACAAGACCTGCCGGATCGATTATTTCCACTCCGGTAATGCAAAGGAAGAGCATTATCTACAGGACAAGATCTTCATGCAGCCTAAATGGTACGGACCGAAGGATAATCTTATTGATCGGTTCGACTATGGCAGTTACAGGTTCGAAATATACGATTCGGTAACAGGGGAACTGATCTATTCAAAGGGATACTCATCCCTGTTCCATGAATACCGTACCACGGAAGAAGCCAAAACACAATGGGGCGAGTACCCTGAAAGCATCATCTTTCCTTTTCCAAAAAATACCGTGAAGATCGAGTTCCACAGCAGGGAAAAAGACCTTGTGTGGCATAAGAAGCATACTCTGTTTTTTAACCCGGATGATAAAAACAGTTATGCTAAGATCAGGAAAAGAGATCTCCCTTATGATAACTTCAAAGTACACCGCTCTGGTAACCCCAAAAAAAGACTCGATATTGTTTTTCTGCCGGAAGGATACACTGAAGACCAGATGATAAAATTCAGGAACGACTGCGGGCGTTTTGCTCAATACTTACTGGCTGCAAGTCCTTATGATGATCATCTTGACGATATCAACATCTGGGGTGTGCTGGCGCCTTCTGAAGAGGAAGGTACCGATCTTCCCGGAGATTCGGTCTGGAAGGAGACTGTCCTGAACTCGAATTTTTACACTTTCGGATCGGAACGGTACCTTACCACCGAGGATTACCATTCTGTGATGGATGCAGCCGCCTGTGCACCCGCCGATGCAATCGTTATCCTTGTAAACCACAAAAAATACGGCGGAGGCGGGATTTTCAATTTCTACTGCGTGGCCACTGTTGATGACATCGCTTCGGATTTCCTCCTGATCCATGAGTTCGGCCATTCCTTTGCAGGCCTTGGCGATGAATACTATACCTCGGATGTGGCTTACCAGGATTTTTACGACCTGGACGTTGAACCCTGGGAACCCAATATCACCACCCTCGTTGATTTTGACACAAAGTGGAAGGACATGCTGCCGGAAGGCACACCCATTCCCACTCCGGTTACCGAGGAATATAAGGGGAAAGTGGGGGTATTTGAAGGCGGCGGCTACGTTGCAAAAGGTGTTTACCGACCTTATCTCAACTGCACTATGAAAGACGTGATCTACGACAATTTCTGCCCTGTATGCAAACAGGCAATAAAGAAGATGATCGGGTTTTACTCCAGATAAGCGTAATGTTCAGGAATACGGGAAGAAAGCAGGCAGTAAGTTCTGAGTAATCCGCGAAAATCCGTTTTAATAGGTGTTCCATATGTTGACAACCAGTACCCAGCACCCAGTACCCAGCACCCAGTACCAAAAAATCAATTTGACAATAAAGGCAATTGTAACAATAAAGGCAATTGAGACAATTTAGACAATGTTAAAGAAATAAGCCCCTTAATTTGCCTGCTTCAGATTTTTACTATTTTTGCACTGTTATTTTATTAACACTTATCTAAGTAAAACAATATCAACCAAATAATAATTCCGCCATGTTAAAGAAATTCGCCGATCTGCACGAAGTCGTAAAGAAAAAGAAACAGTTGAAACGACTGGTGCTCGCAGTTGCACAGGATGATCACTCGCTGGAAGCTGTCAGCCTTGCCACCGACAAGAAATACATCGAACCGATCCTCGTGGGAGATGCTGACCTGATCAAGGAAATTGCCGATAACAATAAGATCGACCTGAAGAAGTTCAACATCATCAATGAACCGAATGTAACCGAAGCAGTGGCCAAATCGGTGAAGCTGGTCCACTACGGCGAAGCGGATATCCTTATGAAGGGTCATGTGGGGACGGCAGTCCTTCTCAAAGGTGTTCTCAATAAAGAGTGGGGCCTTCGCAAGAACGAAGTGGTTTCACATATCGCACTCTTCGAAATAGAGGCATACCATCACAAGATACTCGCCCTTACCGATGTGGCCATGAACATCGCACCGGATCTCAATACCAAGGTCGGTATCATCAATAACGCGGTGGAATTCCTTATAAAACTGGGCGTGGAAAAACCAAAGGTGGCCGTACTGGGTGCCGTGGAACTGGTCAATGAAATGATGCCTGCAACCATGGACGCAGCCCTGCTGTCGAAAATGGCCGACCGCGGACAGATCAAGAACTGTATCATCGACGGTCCTCTTGCCTTCGACAACGCCATCAGCGCCGAAAGCGCAAAGCACAAGGGCATTGTAAGTAACGTGGCCGGGGATGCCGACCTCCTCCTCTTGCCCGACATCGAAGCCGGAAACGTACTGTACAAATCGTTCGTCTTCTTTGCCAACGCAAAAACAGCAGCAAACATAGTGGGCGCCAGTGCACCCATCGTGCTCACCTCCCGCTCCGACAGCGAAGAGTCGAAGCTCGACAGCATCGTCCTTGCCGCCGCGGTAGACTAGGAATTTACAGTTTACGATTTACAAAGGAGGGAATACAAAACTTTAACACCTTAACATTTTATCCTCCGTAGCGAAGCGAAGGAGGACCTTAAACACTACGAAACTTATTATGGACGAAATCTACATCATCGCTATCAATCCCGGATCTACATCTACAAAGATCGCCGTATTCAAGAACAAGACCTCCATCTTTGAAGAAAACATAAAGCATAGCAATGAAGAGCTTGCCCCGTTCGAAAAGATCACCGACCAGTTTGAATTCAGGAAGAAAGTGATCATGGAGCACCTCGAAAAAGTGGATTTCGATCCTGAAAAGGTAAAGCTGATCGCCGGCCGCGGTGGCCTGGTCAAACCTATAAAATCAGGTGTTTACAAGGTAAACGACGCTATCAAGAGAGACCTGGTCAACAGTCCTGTAGGGGAACATGCCTCAAACCTGGGCGGCCTGATAGCCGATGACCTGTCATCCGAATTCCCGAATGCCGTCAGCATCATCACCGATCCTGTGGTTGTTGACGAGTTTGAAGATATTGCAAGGTTTTCGGGACACCCCAACTGGGAACGGAAATCCATATTCCATGCACTGAACCAGAAAGCCACAGCCCGCAAGCATGCTACAGCAGTTGGCAAATCATACGATGAAATCAATATGATAGTGGCTCACCTGGGCGGCGGGATCAGCGTAGGTGCACACCGCAAAGGCAATGTAATCGACGTAAACCATGCCGTTGGTGGTGAAGGTCCGTTCTCGCCCGAAAGGGCAGGCACGGTGCCGGTTATTGATCTTGTGCGCGACTGTTTCAGTGGGGATTTCACCGAGAAGGAAATTACCAGGATGCTCATCGGCAAAGGTGGCCTGTCGGCCTATCTTGGTACCAACGATGCCTATGTAGTTGAGCAACGGGTGAATGCCGGCGATGAAAAAGCTGCCGCAGTCTATGAAGCCATGGCCTACCAGGTATCCAAGACCATCGGTGAAATGGCCACCGTGCTGAAGGGCAAGGTGGACGCAATCCTGATTACTGGTGGGGTTGCTTACGACAAATGGTTTGTTGGGAAAATGACCGAGAGAGTTGAATGGATAGCTCCAGTATTCACCTACCCGGGAGAAAACGAAATGCAAGCCCTCGCCGAAAACGGCCTGATGATGCTCAGGGGCGAAGTGGAACTGAAAGAATACCAATAGATGGCGGCATGGCAGCATTTAAACTTAACACCCTTGAACATGTAACGATTGCACGATGTAACGATGTAACGATATTACTGTAACACCCTAGCATCCTAACACCCTAAAACTCTAAAACCCTAAAACCTTTTCACTCCTTTTTTCCTTCCCCGAACTTAGTATGTAAAAAACTGTATCTTTACGCCCACTTATCACAAATCAAAAAAATCTTGACAGCATGAAACGACTCGTACTATCGTTACTCTCCATTCTCCTTAGTGTCTCTTTCCTGCAATCACAGCAGTTTTCCTATAACGACACATGGGGCGGACCCGGCCTCGAGCTTAAATCATCTGATGAACAAAAAGTGACTATTACACACTCGATCTCTGAATGGAAACTTGCAGATATCCATATCAACCGGGAAAATGTCAAAGCCATAGAACTCAAGGGCAACATGCTACCAAATAACGCCGGTGCGCCGGACCTGCCCGGTATAGGCAGTATGCTGGCAATTCCTGAGGGCGCAACCGCTAAAGTCAATGTGGTGAATTACCAGGTGGAAATATTGCAGGACATTGATCTTGCCGTTGCCCCTGAGATCCCCTACGTTACCAACGACGGTCCGCTGAATTACCAGAAGGACGAAGAAATTTGGAACACCAATGCTTTGTATCCTGCTGAAAAAGCCCTCGTTTCTGAACCTACCGAGGTAAGGGGTGTGGATGTTGTCATGGTCGGCATAAATCCTTTTCAGTACAATCCTGTAACCAAAGAGCTCAGGGTATACAGGAACATTGAAGTGGAGGTCGTTTTTGAAGGCGGAAACGGCCGGTTCGGTGAAGAACGCCTGCGCAGCCGTTACTGGGACCCACTCTTCAACGACATGTTCCTCAATGCTTCATCACTTGAAGAAATGGAATACTCTGTAAAAAATAAAGCCAACAGGGATATAGGCTGTGAATACCTTATCATAGTGCCTGATGAACCTGATTTCATATTCTGGGCCGATACACTGGCGAAGTTCAGGAATATGCAGGGGATCTCTACAAATGTTGTCACAGTCACTGAAATTGGTGGCAACACGGTTCCCGCTATAGAAACCTATGTGAACGACATTTACAATAACTGGGACATCGTCCCTTCAGCCATCCTGCTTCTTGGTGATTACGGTGCAGGAAGCAACCGGATCATATCGCCCATCTACAGTAATTATTGTGCCTCCGACAACATCTTCGCGGATGTGAATGGGAATCATATGCCCGACTTCGTATTTTCCAGGATCACAGCACAAAATGCATCACAGCTTGAAACAATGGTCACAAAGATCCTTGAATATGAAACCGATCCGCCCACAGATCCTGATTTCTATGATAAGCCCATCACTGCCCTTGGTTGGCAGACCGAGCGCTGGTTCCAGATCTGTATCGAAACCGTGGGGGGTTATTTTAAGAATGTACAGGGCAAAAATCCTGTAAGGATCAATGAGGTTTACGGAGGAAACCCGGCCACAGACCCATGGTCAACAGCACCCAATACCGGAACCATACTGAACTATTTTGGCCCTAATGGCCTTGGATACCTCCCGGCTACTCCCGGAGAACTTGGCGGATGGGACGGCGGTAACGCCACGATGATCAACAATGCGATCAACGACGGCTCTTTCCTTCTTCTTCACCGCGACCATGGTTATGAACTCGGATGGGGAGAACCCGACTACAATAATAATGACATCAACGGTCTTACGAATACCGAACTTACATTTGTTTATTCAGTAAACTGCCTTACCGGTAAATACAACTGGGGCAGCGAGTGCTTTACAGAGAAGTTCCACCGCCACACATCAGGTGGACAGAACAGCGGGGCGCTCGGACTGGTTGCAGCTTCAGAAGTTTCATACTCATTTGTGAACGATGTCTACGTATGGGGTGCATTCGATAATATGTTCCCCGACTTCATGCCTGACTATGGTTCTACGCCGGAAGAGAACGGCCTGTTGCCGTCTTTCTCAAATTCTGCCGGAAAATATTTCCTGCAGCAGTCAAACTGGCCCTATAATACAGGAAACAAAGAGGTTACTTATAATCTGTTCCACCACCACGGCGGCAGCTTCTCAACAATGTATTCGGAAGTGCCCCAGGACTTGCTGGTAGTGCATAACGGTGCGATATTGGGCGGAATTTCTTCATACACTGTACAGGCAGATGAAGGGTCTTTGATAGCCCTGTCTGTTGAGGGTGAGATCATAGGAGTAGCAGAAGGAACAGGCGCCCCTGTAAGCATAGGAATCGATCCACAGGTGCCTGGTACAATGGTTGACCTCGTTGTAACAAAAACCAACTACTTCCGCTATACCGATGAAGTACTGGTTATCTCACCCGATGAACCCTATGTTATTTATGAAGAGCATACAATCAATGATGAAAGCGGTAACGATAATGGCATGATCGATTATGCCGAACAGCCTATGTTGTCGCTTACTGTGTGGAACATCGGTAATGAAGATGCCCTTGGGACCGAAGTGAAATTGAGGTCCGGCAATCCTTACATAATGATCACCGACTCAACAGAAAACTACGGTGATATCCCCGCAAATCAAACAGTCATGGTAAATGACGGCTTTATGTTTACTGTTGCCGATACCATTCCTGACCAGGAGTTGATCCTGTTTAATGTGATTGCAACAGACGGCGATACAACCTGGACGAGCTTTTTTACCATGACTGCCCATGCACCGGTTATGGAACTTGCCACTTTTTCAATAAATGATGAAGACGGAAACAACAATGGCAGGATCGACCCGGGCGAAACAGCAGAAGTGGTTGTTAACATCAGCAACTTCGGCTCATCCGACGCTTTCGATGTTATGACCGAACTGGTATGTAACGACGAATACATCGAGATCCAGACCGGAGCACAGTCATATGGTGATCTGATGGCAGGTGACTCATCGGAAAATTCGTTCACCGTGTACGCTGCCGAGAACACCCCGGGAGGGTTCTCAGCACTCTTTGAAGTCATGATCACAGGTGAAAATAACATTGAGGGATACAGTACATTCAATTCAATAATTGGTAAATACACTGCCCTGGTAGTGGATATGGACCCGAACAATAATTCCGGACCGGTTATCATGGAAACATTCGACGATATGGACATGATAGCCCAGTACACTACTTCTTTCCCTGACAATTTCGATGATTATAAATCGGTTTTCCTTAGCCTGGGTATCCATTATTCAAATCACCAGCTTACTGATGCGCAAGCAGGCAGGCTTGTCGATTACCTTGAAAACGGTGGTAAACTATACATGGAAGGCCGCACAACCTGGTATGAAGACCCGCAGACTGCTCTCCACCCCATGTTCAATATGGATGTGATTGAAGATACATGGTTTGAATATGACACGCTCTGGGGCCGGGAAGGTACTTTTACAGAAGGTATGGCCTTTGAGTTCGATGCAACCCAGCCCTACAACAACTATTATGTGGAAGCCATCGAACCGGCATTCCTGATCTTTCAGAGCCAGGAGGTGGATTATGGCTCCACGGTTGCATTTGACGAAGGCACCTATAAGACCATCGGATCGGCCTTTGAGTTTGGCGGACTAGTTGATGGAGAATCCCCTTCAACAAGGCAGCAACTGATGATGGAATACCTCGACTTTTTCGGTGATATTCTCACGGATATTGAAGATCCGGAATATGCCCAGGAAGCCGGAAATGTTTCTGTCTATCCGAATCCTGCCAGGGATAATGTCCATTTTTCAATCAATCTTAATGCTAAAAGTGAGGTTTCTCTTGAAGTCTTTAACGTGAATGGGCAAAAGATAACCACCGTTTATGAAGGCATGATGGACAAAGGCAGCCGTAACCTGATCTGGAACGGATCTGATGACTCAGGCCAGGAGATCCCGGCAGGGGTATACTTTTACCAGCTCAACACCACCGAAGGCGTCATTTCCGGTAAGGTGATGATCGCGAGATAGGAGAATTTAACTACATTTACCCTCCCAATTGCAACCATAATGTTTTTAGGCCACATATATGTATTGCTTGATGGCCTGTGAAAACCAAAAACCATTACGTTCAATGAAAAAAGCACTGCTGCTCTGCGTTATCGCAGTATCAACCGTTTCGCTATCCCTATCACAAACACTCACCCAGACCTATACTTTCCCTGAACCCGTACCAGTTGAAAAAGGTGAATACACCGAGTTATATCTGCCGGGTTGCAAGAACTTTGCCCCCGAAGGTCATCCTTTGTTGCCGGTAAAGACAGCAAGGATCCTTCTTCCAGCAGGGAAGGAGATCGTGGGAGTCTCTGTTGCTGATGTAAGCTATTACCCTGACCTGGAAAAAGTAAAAGTTATACCTGCTTCCAGGCCTTTCCCTATATCAGAGCCTGCCCCGGATGATTATCAGGTTACACCCTTAAGAACAGTATACGTTTCTGAAAACGCCTACCCGGAGGAAATTGCAAATACAATTGCAAACCATTACCTGGGTGGCCATTCCATAGCTTCATTCAATATTTATCCGGTTACATTTTTTCCGGCTGAAAAGAAGATCAGGGCCATAAAAAACATCACTTTCGAGGTCTCTTACACCGAAACATCCCGCAGCACCTCCTCAAAAGCCATGCTCAATAACAACAGGAAAACAATTGAGCGTATTGAAAAAATAGCCGACAACCCTGCCATGCTCTATAATTATTCCTATAGCCAAACTAGGAATTCGGACCAGAACGACATCCTGATAATTACAGGGGCAGATTGGGTTGATGATCTGCAGGATTATGCTGATTTCAAGAAAGAACGCGGATATCTTGTTTCTGTTGAAACAACCGAAGACATCTACACTAACTACAGCGGTCTCGACGACCAGGACAAGATCCGGAACTGCATCATCGACTATTACCAGAACCAGGGTACCCAGTACGTGATCCTTGGCGGGGATGCCGATCCTTATGTTATCCCTGACAGGATAGTGCCTCACCGGGGCTTCACCGCTTATGACGAAAGAAATATCCCTGCCGATATGTACTATGCATGCCTTGATGGTACCTGGAATGATGACGGGGACAACAAATGGGGCGAACCGGGCGAGGATGACCTGCTTGCTGAATTATCCGTAGGCCGGCTCTGTTTTGATTCACCTGCCGAGCTCGAAAACATGATCGATAAATTGATCCTTTACCAGGACAGCCCGGTTATCGAAGACATTGAAAAAGCGCTGATGCTCGGCGAAAACCTCGATAGCCAGCCTACCTGGGGCGGCGATAGCAAGGACGAAGTTGCCGACGGCAGCACCACTTTTGGCCACGATACCGAAGGCGTACCGGAATACTTCGAGGTAACCCGGCTTTATGACCGCGACATTAACTATAACAAGCACGATATTTTTGATGAATTCAGCGACAACGGCACACACATGCTGAACCACCTGGGTCATTCCAACACTACCTATAACATGAAAATGAACACCTCTGACCTTACCACAGGTCACTTTTCCAACGATGGGATATCGAGAGGTTTCGTGATCGGCTACTCACAGGGATGTTATAATGGCTCATTCGATAACCGGGGAACCAATCCAAACTCTTATGGAAGCGACTGTTTTGCAGAGCAGATCACTGCCATAGAAACTGCTGAAGTAGCTTCTATTGCAAACAGTCGTTACGGATGGTATTCACCGGGAAACACAAACGGCCCTTCACAATTCTTCGACCGTGAGTTCTATGATGCCATCTACGGTGAAGAGATCTATGGTATTGGTTTTGCAAACGGAGATTCAAAAGAAGATAACATTGGCTATATCACCGCAGACCAGATTGGAAGATGGTGCGCGTATGAGCTGAATGTTTTCGGCGACCCCTCTATGGACATATGGACTGCAGTGCCTGAAGATATCGCCGTGGCTGCCCAGCCTGTTATCGCATTCGGCAATTCAAACTACAGGGTATTTACCGATGCCCCGTATGCAAGGATCGGACTGGTTCAAAACGGCGAGCTTGTAGGCAGGGGTGTGGCTGATGATGAAGGATTTCTGGACCTGCAGCTTTTTGATCCCGTTAATTCCACTGACACCCTCACTCTTTCAGTCATCGCACACGACCGGAACAGATTCACCCAGGATATAACAGTGATCCAGGATCAGCCTTATATTGCCCTGAACATAGTTTCTTTTGATGACCAGGCAGGGAACAACAATGCAAAGCTTGATTATGGTGAAACCATAACTGCTAGCGTTGAAATGAAAAACATCGGGGACCAGCCTGCCTCATCTGTTAACGTAGTATTGAGTACCGGTAATGAATTTATTACAATAACCGATGACGAGGAATTATACGGTGATTTCCTGCCGGGGGAAACCAAAGAGATAGCAGGCGCTTTCTCCTTCACGATAGACTCACTGGCACCAAGGCACACAGCATTATTCAGCCTCGATGCCATCCAGGCGGATGAAACAGACACCAGTTCTTTCATAGGGATAATTCATGCTCCGGAACTGAAATTTGAAGGCTTTGTCATAAATGACCAGGGCGGAAACAACAACGGGAGGATCGATCCCGGTGAAACAGCCGACCTGGAAATAACAATATGCAATGACGGTTCTTCAGAAGCATTTGATATCCACGGTTTACTTGAAACAGGTTGCACATATATAACCATTAACCAATCCGACCTTCTCTTCGGAAATCTCGTGTCAGGTGATGATGCTACCAATGCCTTCAGCGTAACGGCTTCGGATGATTGTCCTGACGGAACAGTTGCAAAATTCAACCTGCTTATTGAAGCAGCAGGCGGATTATCTGAGACTGACAGCCTGCAAACCTTTGTCGGTCAGCCACCCGTCGTTGTTCTCGACCTCGATCAAAACAGGAACTCTGGTCCCGCGATTTACGATGCGGTCATGGAAAACGGGGTAGGCGCTGAGTACTATACTTCCTGGACAAACGACATAGATGATTATCAGGCGGTTTTTATTTGCCTGGGCATATTCTGGAACAACCATACCCTCACACAGGAAGAAGGTGACGACCTTTCGGCATACCTTAGCAGCGGCGGGAATCTTTACCTGGAAGGCGGAAGCACCTGGTGGTATGACTACCAGACGAGTGTCCACGACATGTTCGGTTTAGAGGGAGCTTTCGGGACGCTGGAACTAAACAATATTAACGGTATTGATGGAACCCTTTCGGAAAACATGGGCTTTGAGTATTCGGGTGATTCTCTTTACTGGGATAAATTAAT
>CAZXWD010000042.1:19028-23909 GCA_964644135.1 uncultured Bacteroidales bacterium
TATTCGGATATTCAATGTAAACGGTTCACTTGTTGAAACCCTATGGAACGGGGAACTACCGGAAGGACAGCATGAAATCAAAACAAGCCTGGGGGGGAAAGTTAGTCCGGGTATTTATACGTTACAACTTACGACGGAGAACTCTTCAGCGACGAAAAAATTAGTGATCTTCCAATAGACAGCGTGAGCAAAATAATTCGATTTCTGCTTATTCAATTTTAAGGCTTATATTGTATTGATTTACAGGTTTTTATATAGTATTGGCGAAAATAGGGTTGGCAACCCTATAGGGTTGCCGACCCTGAAGCAACTTTTTCCCTATTTTTGTGTCTTGTTTAAAAACATTCTAAACTGATATCCCCACATGAAAAAGATCCTACCCCTGATCATCCTCAGTCTTTTCACAACAACCTTCCTGTTCAGCCAGTCGAAAGCAGAACGTGAAGCCGGAAAAGAAAAATCAGAGAATTTCGACCCCCGCGTAGATAATACACAGTATTGGAAAATCAAGGCCGAACAGGGTTATACAATCCCCAACCCGGCCGTGCCGATACCGCGCGCTACATACACAGGAAGCGAAATAAGGGCTTTCAGTTCAATTACCGACGATTCACCCGATGTGCCGGTCACGGAAGATCCGTCGACTCAAAGTGAGAACTCGGTCTTTGTTGATCCGAACAACAACATGGTGATCCTGAATTCCAACAATTCAGCCAGTTACCCGTTTTCAGGATTTTATGGCACAAATGCCCTTCAAAGTCAGGACGCCGGCGAAACCTGGGACGGAAGCGTAGAAGGGGCCGGTGGCAGTAATTCAGGCGATCCTGCCGCGCTCATAGGAAATAACGGTTGGTATTATGTCGGTCATATCACGAACAGCCTGGGACAGGGAGTTGCCTGGTCGGAAGATGGCGGAATTACCTGGGACAGGACCACTGTTGCCAATGCCTCCGGATTTGGTGGTATCCTCGATAAAAACCACCTGTGGATAGACAATAGCCCCTCCAGCCCCTACGAAGGAAACCTTTACGACGCATGGACAGCTTTTGGCGGCGGCAACGACAGTGATATAGAATTATCTTATTCGACAGACCAGGGACTCACGTGGTCATCACCCCAAAACATAAGCAGTGAAATAAATGCCGGCAGCCACAACCAGGGCGTACACATTCAGACAGGCCCCAACGGTGAAGTGTATGCTGCCTGGTCAGTTTACGACTTTTTTCCGCAGGATGAAACTGCAATAGGTTTTGCCCGCTCCTTCGACGGCGGGGCAACATGGGAACCCTCTAGCCGGATAATTGAGAACATCAGGGGAATACGCAGCTCGGAAACCTCGAAAAACCAGCGTGTAAATGCGTTCCCGGTAATGGCTGTGGATATCAGCGGCGGACAGTATGACGGAAGGATCTATATAGTATGGACAAATATCGGGGTACCCGGCATTAACACCGGGGATGACATGGACATCTACATCATCAGTTCCGATGACCAGGGAGATACCTGGACAGATCCGGTAAGAGTCAACCAGGATCCTGCAGGCCAGGGGGCGCAACATTATTTCCCCTGGATAACCTGCGACCCTGAAAACGGGATTCTCAGCGTTATCTTCTATGATGACAGGAATGTTGGCGGTGCACAATGTGAAGTTTTCTGCGCCAACTCATCCGACGGCGGAGAAACATGGGAAGATTTCAAAGTAAGTGATGTTGCCTTCACCCCTACACCCATTTCCGGCCTGGCCAGTGGCTATATGGGCGACTACCTGGGCATAACCGCAAGGGGCGGCATGGTTTACCCCATCTGGTCTGATAACCGGACAGGCTTTGTCATGGCCTATGTATCCCCTTACGAAACAAACCCGCTGCCCAGACCGTCAGACCTGGCGGCTGAGGTGGAATTCGAAACAGGCGAGGCAACCCTCAACTGGAACTTCGAAACCTATCCTAATTTTTCTTATTTCAATGTTTACAGAGACGACGTCCTTTCAGGAACAACAGCGGATACTTTCTATTCGGAAATGCTTCCCGACTACGGTGTTTACGATTACTCCGTAACTGCAGTGTTTGACCCTGACGGGGAGTCTTCAGCAATTTCGGCAGACGTACAATGGGGTGATGCCCATATCAGTGTCGACCCGGATGAGATCACGGAATATCTCCTCCCTGATAGCTCAGTTACCCGCTACATCACATTGAGCAATATAGGTCAGCTCGACCTCGATTATAACCTGAGTGTTTTCCTCACAGGCGACAACAGGGATAACGGTAGCCGTGACTATTGCTCTGCCTCAGGCGGCTGCGATGAGTATATAAGCCATGTCCAGCTCGGCAATATCGACAACCAGTCTGCCTGCGGAAATTACCAGGATTTTACGGATCTTTCGACTGAAGTATTTACAGGGGAATCGCAACCTTTGACAGTCACCAACGGCACCCCGAATTATCCTTCCGATCAATGCGGCGTTTGGATCGACTGGAACCAGGACGAAGTATTTTCACCTTCCGAAGCTGTTACTGTTAACGGCTCACCGGGAGTAGGTCCCTATACGGCCGACATTGTCCCGCCAAATGATGCACTTCCGGGACCGACAAGAATGAGGGTCAGGATCTCATATTTCGGTAATCCCGAACCTTGCGGTACCACTTCTTACGGTGAAGTAGAAGACTATACACTTAACGTGTTGAGTTGGCTTAGGGTAACCCAGCTTGAAGGTGTGGTGGAGCCGGGCCAGGATCTGCAGGTTGAAGTTACATTTGACGCCACCGGAATGGAAGTGGGCACCTATACGGCAAACCTTAACTTTTATTCCAACGATCCCGACGACCCGGAAGTGGTCGTTCCGGTCACACTTATCGTAACAGACCTCTCCGTTGCACTCGAAGCTGAGGAGGAGGAAATCTGCCTTGGCGATTCAGTAATGATCAGTTCGAATGTTGTATCCGGAGGGGGCGAAATTGAATATTCATGGACGTCATCACCCGAAGGGTTTACTTCCGATGAACCTTCCATCAAAGTAGCGCCGGAAGATACAACCACTTATTACCTTGAAATTTCGGATGGCAACTTCTCAGCATCTGATTCCGTAACTATAATAGTGCATCCGATCCCTGAACTCAACCTGGGAGAAGATATGCAGATCTGTGTGGGTGATTCGGTAATCATGGATGCCGGTGAAGGGCATGCAGCATACCTCTGGAACACCGGTGACACAACCCAAACCATAACAGCCAAAACGGATGGATATTATTGGGCTACGGTAACAAATACGGGTGGCTGCTCTATGACAGATTCCCTGATGCTCATGGTAATGCCTTATCCCGATACCGCACAGGTAGAATCCGGACCGGTTGATGTTGATTCTTATGTAACCCCCACTACCGACTACATGGCATTTTCGGCTAATGCTGCTGAGTATGCCTGGACCCTTGAACCTCCCGAAGCAGGGACAATTTCAGGGACTGAAGCAACCGCAATGGTGACCTGGGACAGTGAATTCTCAGGTGTGGCTACAATTACCTCCACGGGGATTAATGAATGTGGTGAAGGAGTTGTGTCAGAGGCATATGAAATTATAGTTTTCAATTCGTTCGGTGTTGATGAAATAGAAGGAATATCCGGATTCAAGGTCTACCCGAACCCAACAGGTGGAAACTTCTTTATTGAGATGAAGGTGGATTCAGAATCCAGGCTCCTACTTACTATATCAGATGGCCTTGGGAAAACTCTACTGAGAAAAGAACTGATGACAGGCACAGGAGTTTTCAGGGAAAAGATCTCCCTTGAGGATGCCGAAGAGGGTGTATATTTTATTAGTATCGAAAATAACACCGGAAGCCTGAGGGATAAGATCGTAATTACAAAATAGTTTAACCACACCGCCTCTTACCCCGTAGGGAAAGGGGATTTAATGATCCTGTAACTTTTCATACGGGGGCTTTAAATAGCCCCGTGATAACCTGTCTTATTTAAAATCATTGTAAATATGTAAATTTGCATTTGCAAAAACATTAACTGGCTATGAAATACAATTACACGATCCTGACCATTCTCATACTTTTATTTTCTGTAAATGCTTACTCACAAGAGCAACCGGAAATAAGGCTCGATACACGTATTGACAATAACGGCTACTGGAAAAAGGCCGCGGAGCTGGGCCTCACCGAACTGAACCCGGTGGTAACCATAGCCCCGGCTCAATATACCGGGAGCGAGATCGACGCAATCTCATCGATAACTGATAACTCACCCGATGTAGTAGTTGTTGAAGACAATACTTCGCAGAGCGAAAATTCAATTTTCGTTAATCCGGCGGATATTGACAATGCCATCAATTCGAACAATTCCACATCGGAACCTGGCTTCGGGCTAACTCTTTATGGTGCTAATGCCCTGCACACTTATGATGGTGGCGATACCTGGACAGATGACCTGTCGGGTGCCGGTGGAGGCAACCAGGGCGATCCTGTTTCGCTGGTAGACAATAACGGGAGGATCTTCATTGGTTTTATCAAGAACGACGGACAGGGCATTGCTTACTCGGATGATGAAGGTAATAGCTGGACATCCGTACAGGTGGCCAACGCAGCACCCGGCTTCGGGAACCTCCTCGATAAAAACCACATGTGGGTCGATAACAGTACGCTGAGCCCTTACGACGGATACCTATACAACGCATGGACTGCTTTTGGAGGTTCCAACGACAGCGACATAGAGCTTTCCTATTCCGACGACGGTGGTGCGACATGGAATGGCCCTTTTAATATCAGCAGTTCGCTCAACGCAGGAAGCCATAACCAGGGCGTTAACCTGTCAACCGGACCAAACGGTGAAGCCTACGCAGTATGGTCAATATACGATTCATGGCCCGGCGATGAAAAC
>CAZXWD010000043.1:0-18538 GCA_964644135.1 uncultured Bacteroidales bacterium
AAATCCCCTGAAATAAATTACTCTATACCGGCAACGAAACGCCGGGAAGTAAAGGAGGAGAAAAAAGAAGGAAACATCATGGAGGATCTCGATTCGTTCAATCTGGAAATTATCGAGATCGTGGATGGAAATTTCTACCTGGCTGAGAAAGGCATGGAGCCTTTTCTGTTCAGCGGCAATTATAATCTCAGCCTTTCAGGGATAGAAGTATCAGTTGACGACAAATTCGATTTCACTGAGGACCTGTCCTTTAAAAAGGGTACAGCACAATTGAAAGACAATCAGTTCCTGCTGCCCGGGGAGCTTTATGACCTGAAAGCCGGGGAGATCAGTATTGATTATTCAGATTCACTTCTTCTTATCAATGAATTTAAGTTTATCCCCAATTTCAGTAAAACGGAGTTTGGCTGGAAGAATGGCACCCAGACCGACAGGTTTGATGTTTCTATCGATACAATTCTGGCATCCGACATCCATTTCAGCAACCTGATGAAGCACCTGGATATACGGCTGGGAAACCTGGCCCTGGCAGGGGCTGATATCAATATCTACAGGGACAAGAACGTTCCGTTCGACTTCTCCAAATATCCAAAACTGCCGCACCAGTCACTTGTCGGGCTGCCCCTGTCGCTGCTGATCGATTCCCTGGATATAAGACGTGTGGATCTTCAGTACGAAGAGTTGCAGGAAGGGGAGGATGCCCCCGGTATCATCAGTCTGACCGAAGGAAATATCAGAGTGTACAATATTACGAGTACGGAAAAAGCTGTCAGTGACAAAGAGTCGATGAAAATAGCCGGCAGGTTCATGTTACAGGGCAAAGCGCCTTTTGATATGGAAATGGAGCTTCCTTATGCACAAAGATTCGGGGAATTCTCTTACAGGGGATCTATCGGTGAAATGGAGCTGAAAGACCTCAACAGCATGACAATACCATCAGAAGGGATCAACATCCTTGAAGGGAGCCTCGACAGCTTTGATTTCAGCATGAATGCCAATGAAGTTTTTGCACTCGGCACCGCAAGCTTTTATTATCATGATGTCAAGATCGAGATCATGAAGAAAGGCAAGGGCATTGGGGAGGAAAATCATTCGAGGTCTTTTCTGAGCAGCCTGGCCAATATTGCCATCAGGAAAGATAATCCTTATAAGAACAGGCCCGGGAAGGTTGCCATAGCCCATTTCATGAGAGACAGGAACAAAGGTATCGTTAACCTGATGGTAAAGCCCCTGATAAAGTCGATGGTCAGTACACTGACCCCGGGCAGCAGGTATCTTTATGATGATGGTAATGCACGGGAGTATGAAAGGAAACTCGAAAGGGTTCTGAAGCAAGCAGAAAAGGATCTGACGAACAATAAGTAGTGGCTTCTCAATCTATTACATAATTATAAATAACCTCACCGGCACCGGTAACCAGGTTAAGGGTGCCGTCCTGCTCAAGACTGCCCACCGTAAAAGGTGTTTCGGCATATAATCCTGAGGTGATGGTTGCGTCACCTTCACTGTCGAAAAGATAGAGCTTGGAGTTTGAAGCCAGTACAATCCCGATGTATATTCGTCCGTTCGAGTTTTCAAATATCTTAGGAGCAGAAGTTATATTTCCCGGGAATGTATATTCAAAGATCTTTTTCTTAAACCTGTCGAAGATAATGAGCCGGTCATGGTCGAGGTAGATAAAGTCGTTATGGCCGTTATTGTCAAAATCTTCATACAGGAAATAATGATCGGGCGAAAAGTCTCCGAAGACAGTGTACCGGATATCACCTTTAGCCCCGATATAGGTTAAATGACCTTTGATGTTGGTTGTTATGATGATCCCTTTGCTGTTGGTCCTGTTCACGTAGAATTTCGAATTAGGGGCTTTACTGATATCCTCGTCAGGAGCGATCCTTTTCTTGCCTCGCCTGTTGGTAATGAGGATGTTGTTCTGAATGTCGCGAAGGATGATGTAATCTTTACTTCCCACAACCAGGTGTTGTGCAGGCAGTATACTGATAGCCGGCAGTTTGGGGTTCACCCAGCCCGATATGCGGTTCCCTTTGATATTATAGTTGTAGATAACCTTGTCTTCACTGGGTATCAGCACCCGGTAATCCTTGTCGTTCCCATAATCGAAGAGGGCCAGGCTGCCGGTTGCTTTTTTATTCAGTTTTATGGGGTAATTGTCTACTGTCCTGCCGAGTAGGTCGATCAGGTAGACATAGTTTTCGGTATTGAACAGATACTGGATCTTGCCGTTTTTGTAATAGTCAACCTGGTAGATCCCGCTAAGTGGCTTTTCAGCAATCTGTATCTCCCAGAGTATATTGCCATAGTGATCCACCATGTACATCCTGTTGTTTTCGTCAAAGGCGATTATCTTCAGCTTCCCGGCCCTGTGATCCAGGATGAGGTAAGGCTGGCCCCGAACCGGAGCTTCAAGCTCGGTCTTCCAAACCGAAAGGTCCTCTTCCCTGTAGTTTTCATTATGCCTAAGGTATACGCTCGTCAGGAACATCCCGTTCAGCTTGCTGTACTGGAAAGCCAGGCCCTGTAGTTTACTGAGATTATCGGCTGCATTGTTTACGTAACCAGAATAGTCGTTCTGAAGGTATTTATCAGCCTCATTTACTGCATGCCTTGTATTAAGGTAGAAAAATATGTTCCCCTCCTCTGAGATGTTATCGGAAAAGACCTTGAAATTTTCGCTCACGTCGAGGGTTTTGCCGTTAACTAACGTGCTGATGTAAGATTGAAGTGATCCCAGATCATCTGTAAAAATATAATAGTCAGAATGTTCGGTGTAATACTTATTCGAAACACAGAAGATAGATTTCCCGCTTAAGGCGCCGGTTTTTCGTACCGGATGATCCTTGTATTCCCCTTGTGCAGGGACGGAGGAATTCCCTGACAGAAAACGTTCCAGGGATCCGTTGTTCTTCTTCTTTACTACTATATAGAAGGCTGAGGCCTTTCCTGATGTTTCCCAGGTCTTTACCTTTGCCATTTCCGCACTTTCAATCCCGTTGAAGGGGCTCTCGAGCAGTTCCCCGCCATAAGAAATGAATTCTTTCCTGTCGGGCCCACGGTAGTTGTCAGGATCGCTTTTACCGATCCAGAATATGCTTTCGGTATTGAAGGGCAATATGCCGATCATATCAATACCAGTCGGTTTCTGCCCTTCTAAAAACCCCAGGTATGCGTTGTTATTTTCAGCAAGAGTGTAACCGGTAAGAAGCACTTCATCCTCTTTCAGTATCAGGTCGAGCCCTGTCCATGACGCGAATTTTGTAACGAGCGACCTGGTGTCGAGACCGATACCCTGCATTGCTTCAGCCATAGCTTCACTTATCAAACGGTACCTGAAAAAGATATTGGCATCCACTTTCTTTCCGGCAGTCCGGTTAATTTTGACAAAAGCCGGATCATCCATAAGGCTGCCGTTCCTGCCCGCCAGGTCCGCAAATCTGCCCACGAGGCCCTCACTCGATGAAGCTATGAACAGTCCTTTTTTAATGGAGTAGTACCAGTTTGCAAGACTGTCGGATTTCCCTGCTTCAACAACCTTGTTTCTCGTAGGCCAGAACCCTCCGCCAGGTGATTCGTGCGGGCTGTATTCCCGGATCACCCTCATCCAGGCCCTTTCCTCTTTCTTTCCAGGCAATTCGACTATGAAGACAAATTTTCTTGCACTGTCGGCATCCTCAATAAGAGATATGTGTGTTGTGTAGCCGGTGGTTATATTTTCCTCTTCAAATATTGCAGAAAACCGGTTAAGTTCCTCAGCAAGTTCTGTTACAGGTTCAATGGAGAGCAGCTCCTTCCATATTTTATTCTGTTTTTCAAGGGAACCGGTAAGGGACAGGGGATCATGCACCCTCATGACTGCCAGTGCGTTCCGGGGTATGGCCGATTCAGCAGGGGCGGTAGGATAGAAGATGTAATGGTACGACAGGTAACCGATTGCAGTCAGCACCAAAAGCACCAGTGCAACTGTAAGTCCGGTGATTATGTGCCTGCGTGTGGACATCAGAGCCTTTTACCTGTGAATAACAAAGTTATGCCCTTAGGTTGCTCAAACAGGATGCAGGTGAAAAATAAACTAACAGTGCAATGTTAATAGCCCGTCGCGGTAAGCAGCTTTAAAAGAAACTGAGTTGCTCGTAAAGCTTGAAGCTTTTCCTGTGATAGGGGGTTATACCAAAACTCATTATGGCTTTTCGGTGCTCACGGGTTGCGTAACCTTTATTTTGCTTCCAGTTGTAATCGGGATGTTCTTCATGCAGTTTCACCATGAAATCGTCGCGGTAGGTTTTTGCCAGGATGGAGGCTGCTGCTATGGACATAAAGCTTTCATCCCCTTTGATAATGCATTCTGAGGGAATGGTCCTGTAAGGAAGGAAACGGTTGCCATCTACCAGGATATGCTGAGGAATGACCTTAAGTGCGTCAAGCGCTTGGTGCATAGCCAGAAAAGTAGCGTTAAGGATGTTTACATTGTCAATTTCCCGGTTGTCGATCATGGCTATTCCAAAGGAAAGGGCGCTTTTTTCGATTACCTGCCTTAATTCATAGCGGTTTTCCGGGTCAACCTGCTTCGAATCATTGAGCAATTCATTCCTGAACCCTTTTGGGAAAATTACGGCTGCTGCGCAAACAGGACCTGCCAGGCATCCCCGGCCGGCCTCGTCAACCCCTGCTTCAAGTAAATCGATATGTAAACAAGGCCTGAGCATAATTTTCAAAAATAATTATTTACTACTGTTCCTGCTGTAAACAATAAAAATATCAACTCGTTCCATCTCGACCTGGTTGTAATGTCGAAGTTGTGAGCCACTATCACGGCCCCACCAAGTGCATATATATTATTTTGCAGCAGGTTACCTGCCGAAAAAGTGATGACTACTGTTATCACAAAGAGCCAGTTACTTACACTAAGCTTTTTACGGGTAACAATATTGTGGCTTCCCATCGAAGAAATAAGCCTGAACAGGGAGGGGAGCAGGATAAAAAGAAAAAGACAGGCCTCAATAATGATATCCCCTATATCCAGGGATATCCTTGTTATGAAGATCCTGCTGAAGAACTCAGCATATTCGGCATATACAGGGGTGAGGCTTTCAATCCAGAAATAGTAAACCCACAAGTACAGGTAAGGGATAATGAATCCCACAAACGGTACCGTCCATTCACGCCAGGTGACTATCCTGTAAATAACAAGGACATAAAGAATGAAGAGCAGAAAGAAGAAAGATGGAAAATAGACCATTGAGGCGAAAGAGATAAGCAGTCCCGAGCTAAAGAGCTCCATCAGGTTATCTGACCTCTCATACATTGTAAATACTCTGCCCAGGAAGGCAAGTATGAAGAAGCCTGATAATAGTAAAGGTGTGAAGGTGAGATTTTCAAAATGGGTGCTCATCAAAACCACATAGACGATGGCCGGGACCATCGAGTTTTTTGAGACCAGGCCCTGCGATATCATGATCAAGTTAAAAATGAGCGATTGGATGATAAGAAGGACGAAACCCAGTATTACCGTTAAAAGCGGGTTCCCGTCGAGCCAGCCCGCGATAAGATTGTAAAGGGGCTGGATGGAGTGCCCGGTGACCGTGATCCCCGGTGGTTCCAGGAATGCCGGCATCCAAAGCGCCATACCCACAACAACCAGAAATACGTATTGCGGGAGGTAACTTGTACGGAAAAGGGCAATCAGCATGAGGTGGAATGATTATTTTTGAATTCAGGAATTTTCCAGGTCCTTGCCCAGGTCTTTCCTGTAATAGATCTTGTCAAAAGAGATCTTAGCGATATCCGAATACGCTTTTTCCGTTGCATCCCTGAGGTTTCCGGCCAGGGAGGTGACAGCAAGTACACGCCCCCCGCTTGTAAGGGTTTTGCCTGTTTCCTTGTCTGTTTTGGTCCCGGCATGGAAAACTATCGAATCCCTTACTTTTTCGATACCCGATATAACCTTGCCCTTTTCGTATTTTTCAGGGTAGCCCCCTGACACTGCCATCACAGCTACGGAATAGGAGGGATCGGTTTCTATCTGCTTTCCGTGCAGTTTCTCTTCACCTACGGCAATAAAAAGCTCAAGCAGGTCAGATTTTATCCTGGGCATGATCGATTCCGCTTCCGGGTCGCCCATCCTTGCATTGTATTCGATCATGTAGGGATCACCTTGTACGTTCATCAGTCCGAAAAAGATGAATCCCTTATAATTGATACCATCGCTTTGCAGCCCGCTGATGGTCGGCTTGATGATCCTTTCTTCCACCTTGGTCATGAACTCCTTATCGGCGAAAGGCACGGGAGAGATCGAACCCATGCCACCGGTGTTCAGTCCTGTATCCCCTTCACCAATTCTTTTGTAGTCTTTTGCTTCGGGCAGCATTACATAACTGTTCCCATCGGTAAGTACGAAGGCCGAGAGTTCAATGCCTTCGAGGAAGTCCTCAATAACGATCTTCTGTCCTGCCTTACCGAATTTGGATTCAACCAGCATAGACCTGACGGCTTCTTCGGCTTCTTTAAGTGTCGGGCAGATAATGACCCCTTTTCCTGCTGCAAGCCCGTCGGCTTTGACAACATAGGGGGGGGCAGTTTTTTTCAGCAGTTCCAGGGCCTCATCCAATGAATTATGGTCGAACGAATAATAGCCGGCAGTAGGGATGTTATAGTTTTTCATAAAGGTCTTTGCAAAATCCTTACTCCCCTCTAACATGGCCGCCTGTTTTGCCGGACCGATCACCAGGACGTTCCTTAGTCCGGGGTCATTCTGGAAGAAATCGTGAATACCCGATACCAGTGGGGCTTCGGGGCCGATAACCACCATTTTTATTCCGTTGCCGATAACAAATTCCTTTATTGCTTCAAAGTCATCAGGCGAAAGAGGTACATTACTACCCAGTTTTTCAGTGCCTGCATTGCCGGGGGCAATAAAAAGTTCGGTCAACAGGTTACTCTTGCTGATTTTCCATGCCAGGGCATGTTCACGCCCTCCTGCGCCTAAGATCAGAACTTTCATATCAATATTTTTGTTATGTATTTAAAGCTTTTTCCATCGAATCCCAAAGCAGTCCGGCAGTCTTATCCCAGCTAAAGGATTCTTTCCTTTTCCTTCCTCTCATTACCAGCTTTTTCCTCAATGCTTCATCTTTTGCTATCCTGGCCATACCCTCACTGATGGAGCTCACTGAGAACGGGTTCACGAGCAGGGCGGCATCGCCTGCAACTTCAGGCATGGATGTAATGTTAGAGGTAATGACCGGTGTTTCACACCTGAATCCTTCCAGTATGGGTATCCCAAATCCTTCAAAATAAGACACATATGTAAGTGCAAGCGAAGAGCCCAGCACTTTGCAAAGATCCTGGGCGCCAAGCCTGCCTGCGAAAAGCACATCATTTTTATTTTCCATGCCCTCGTAGGTGTCGCGGATCTTTTTTGTCCACCACTTCTTTTTTCCCACTATCAGCAGTTTAATGTCAAGGTCGTTGTTATTTCTGAAATAATCGTAAGCCTTGAACAGGTTCACCAGATTTTTGCGGGGATGCAGGGCACCTATGAAGACAAAATAAGGCTTGCCGCCTGTGTAGGCCATCCTGGTGGCTTCGGCTTCCTCTTTGGAGGTGGGGCAGAAATTCTCATTGGCACCATTATACACCACATCTATCTTCGAGGATTCGATATCATACTGGTTGATAATATCACGCTTTGAGTACTCTGAAACAGTGGCTATCCTTTCAGCTTTCCTGGCATACTGTGGGAAATAGTAACGGTAGAATTTCCGCTCTGTAACCGGAAGGTCTTCGGGGTAATGTTCAAAGTTGAGGTCGTGAAAAACATTCATCGACTTTACATTCGCGTTCAGCGACAGATATCCGTCGGGGGAAAAGAAAAGATCGGGCTTTATCTTATCAAGCAACCTGGGGATGGACCTTTCAAACCAGAGGTAATAAAGCACCGGGTGACGGGCCTGCGGGTGCAGCACATATGGTTCAATATTCCCGGAGAATATGAATGACTCATCATATTTCCTGTCGAAAATGAAATAGAAACTATGCTCTTTATGGCTGTTGGTAATCCTTCTCAGTGTTTCATAAGAAAACCATCCTATCCCTTCCAGCCTGTCTTTTAAAAGGAGCCTGGTATTTACTGCTATCTTCAATTGAAATTATTAATTATCAGGTATTTGAAAAGGAATATATTAGTTATCCCAATTTTTCTGAAATTTGCACAAATTTATGATATTTTGACGACAGGTATGTACCCTATTAACACAAACCTCCGTTAAAAGAATAATAGTACCAAAACCCCTAAATGAGGAAGAAATTTCTTACTAACCTGGCTTTACTGCTCTTCCTGAACCTGCTGGTAAAACCTTTCTGGATCTTCGGAATAGACCGTACGGTGCAGAATATTGTTGGTGACGTGGATTACGGGTTTTACTTCACGGTTTTCAATTTTGCTTTTCTTTTCAATATCCTGCTCGACCTCGGTATAACCAGTTTCAACAACAGGAATATAGCCCAGAACCAGCAACTGTTGAACAAACATTTTTCGAGTATATTGATTCTTAAGCTTTTACTGCTTTTACTCTATACCTCGTTTACATTCCTGGTAGCCTGGGTAATAGGATACACGGCCGATCATTTCAGGATACTCGGGTGGATCGCATTCAATAATTTCCTGCTTTCGTTCATTACTTACCTCAGGTCGAACGTATCGGGGCTTCTTATGCTTCGGACCGACAGTGTTTTATCGGTTCTCGACAGGCTGCTGATGATTGCCATTTGCACCGTGCTTATCTGGGGGAATGTTACCAGCGAGCCTTTCCGTATTGAATGGTTTATCTATGCACAGACTGCAGCATATTCGGTCACTCTACTCATTGCCCTCTGGATAGTCATCAGGAAGGCTTCATTCAGAAAGCTGAACTGGAACCGTCCGTTTTTCCTCATGATCCTGAAACAAAGCTTTCCCTTTGCCATAATGGTACTTCTTATGGCGGTTTACAATAAGGTAGATTCCGTTTTCATTGAACGGCTGCTGCCGGGCGAGACAGGCTACCAGCAATCAGGGATCTTTGCAAAGGCTTACCGTTTGCTTGATGCGGCAAACCAGTTAGCCCTGCTTTTCGGTGTTCTGTTACTCCCCATTTATTCAAGGATGATCAAGCAAAAACAAAGGATCGACCAGATGGTGAGGCTTCCGTTCGATATCATGATCTCGATAGCAGTTATAGCCAGCATCAGCTCATATTTTTTCCGGTATGAGATCATGGAACTGCTCTATCCACAGAGACCCGATGAGCTTCTCACCGGCTATTTACTGCGTATAAAGCAATCGGGGAAGATTTTCGGACTGATCATGTTTGGCTTCATCGGGACTTGCCTGATGTATGTGTTCAGCACATTGCTGACTGCGAACAAGAACCTTAAGCAATTGAACATAACAGCCGCCTTCGGTATCGTTATTAATTTCACGTTGAATATTTTGCTTGTGCCCAGGTACCAGGCATTCGGCGCAGCCATAGCTAACTTTTCAACGTTGATATTTACCGGGATTGCCTATATGTTGCTTGTGCAATACTTTTTCAGGTTCAGGGTAAACGTACCTTATTTAGCTAGGCTTGCGGCATATTTCATCCTTGTATGGCTGTCGGGATGGACATCAGTGAAGCTTCCTTTTCACTGGATCAACCAGTTTCTGTTCATGGTAGTTGTTTCGCTTGTTTTTGCGCTACTCCTCAAGCTGTTGAATATCAATGGATTTATAAAAATAATCAAATCGACCGAGGAAATTAGTTAAAACGCGCATCTAAAAGCTGCCTTAAATGATTTACATATAATATTTTTTATAAATTTGCCCAACTCAGAAATCAGGGAATTGAATATGATCAAGCAGTTAAACGGGGACAAGGAATTTGACAATTCCGTGATAATTGTCTTCTTATATAAATGGCGTAAACCGATCCTGATAGTTGCTGCAATTGCTCTTGTTGCCTCAATTATTTTTTCATCGCCCTGGTTCATAACACCTAAATACAAATCCACGGTTATCATGTTTCCTGCTGCCACCAACTCGGTGTCGAAGGTTTTAATTGCACAGAACTCAGGGGTGAAAGAAGATATACTAGGCTTCGGGGAAGAGGAACAGGCAGAGCAAATGCTTCAGATCCTGAATTCGAATATGATAAGGGAAAGGATCATTCAGAAATACAACCTGATGGATCACTATGAGATCGGCCCTGATTCAAAGTATAAGTGGACGAGGCTCTACAGAGAATATGAAAACAATATAAAATTCCGCCGAACCGAATACATGGCGGTTAAAGTATCTGTGCTCGATACAGACCCACAGATGGCTGCTGATATCGCGAATGACATTGCTGCTCTCGTTGATTCGGTAAAGAACAGGATGCAGCGCAACAGGGCAGGGAAAGCACTCGAAATTGTTGAAAAAGAATACCTGGGATTGGAAGCAGAAGTTAATAAGATCGTTGATTCACTCAGGGTTTTAGGCAAAATGGGAGTGAATGATTATGAAAGTCAGTCGGAGGTCCTTAACCAGCAATTGGCCATAGCTATCAGGAACAGAGATCGCGAGGGGATCAGGATGCTGGATGAAAAACTTGACAAAATCGGTAAATACGGGGGCACCTATCTTTCACTAAAAAATTCGCTTGAGTTCAAGACAGAACAACTTACTTTGCTCAAAACAAAGTTACAGGAAGCAAAAGTGGATGCGGAACAGGAACTGCCCCATAAATTCATAGTGAATCATGCCTACAAGGCTGAACGGAAGTCTTATCCGATAAGGTCGCTGATAGTTTTAGTATCAGTATTTTCTGCTTTGTTCCTCACGATACTGGTAATACTTCTGGTCGAGAATCTGTCGAAGATCAACATAAAAAAAAACGTAAGTTCAAATTAAACCTGAAATTATTCAAGCTACCCGAAATAAAACCGAAGTCAGAGAAAACACAGTTCACTAAAACCCAATTACTCGCTATGGAAAAATATTTTGATAACAGCAATCTGATCCAACTGCTCTGGCGGTGGAAGGTACACCTGGCGGTTATTGTGTTGATCGCGGTGGTCATTTCGGCAATCTTTTCCAGCCCTTTTTTCATTACTCCAAAATTCAAATCGTTTGCAGTAGCTTATCCTGCCAATATTTCTGAATATTCTGACGAAAGCACTACCGAGCAGATGTTCCAGGTTCTGCAATCACAGGACATCCGCGACAGCGTTATAAAAAAATTCGACCTTCCGTCCCATTACGAGATCGAAAGGGACTACAAATATTTTAAGACGGCTATTAACTACGAGTTTAGTCAGAACGTCAAAATAAACAAAACTCCATACGATGCCATCAGTATTGAAGTTCTTGACAAAGACCCGAATATGGCCGCCGATATAGCCCTTGCAGTCATTGATTTTTACAACAGGAAAGTATCGCGCATGCACAAGGGCAAATATGCTGAGGTAATAGAAATGTACAGCAGGCTTCTCAATGAAAAGCAGAACAGTATCGACTCCCTGAAAAAGAGATTATACGACCTTAGCCGTGAAAAGGGACTGCTGGCGTATGAACAGACCTCAGAGCAGGTGATGAAAGGGTACCTCAGGACAGTCATGGGTGCTGACCGGACCAGTATCAATACCAGGGAAGTTGAGCGTCTTAAGGAGAATATGGAAAAATATGGCGGGGAACTGATAGAAATCACAGAGGCAATTAAGCAGGAAGCCAGAACCTATGCCGATTTCAAAGTGGAGTACGAGGATGCCTGGAGGTTTTATAATGCCGACCTGACCTACAGCAATATTGTCACCTATCCTTATCCTGCCGATAAAAAGGCATCTCCTATCAGATGGCTGATTGTGGCAATTTCGGCAATGGTCACTTTTTTCCTTGCAATCATTGTTGTCCTGATCATTGAGAACTATCGTAAAGTAATCAAATAAGAGGTTTTCGCGGTTTTGACCGAACGACTTAAAATAATATCTGTCTACGGGATCAGTATCGGGTATGTGGCACTGAATATTTACCTGCTGCTCCACGACAAGCCCTGGGGGTATCTCTTGCCGTTTGCGCTGCTTCTCCTACTGTTGTACCTGTTCTCAATGGATAAGGTACTTATGATGATCGTTTTCCTTACGCCACTTGCTGTTAACCTCGTAAATGATGAATTCGGATTCGGAATATCCCTTCCCACGGAGCCCCTGCTTTTAGGAATACTGCTTTTGTTTGGGATCAAGATGTTTTTGAAGAACAATTACGACCAGCGGATCGTCAGGCATCCTGTTTCCATAGCGATCATCATAAACCTGTTTTGGTTGTTCATCACCTGTTTTACCAGTGAAATGCCCCTTGTTTCGATAAAATTCATGCTGGCAAGGCTGTGGTTCGTTGTGCCTTTATTTTTTGTAGCCGCTTTGCTTTTTAAAGACCTGAAAAATATCCGGAGGTTTCCGTGGCTTTACGTGATACCCCTGGTAATCGTGATCTTCTACACCCTTTTCAACCACGCACAGTGGGGCTTCAATAAACCAACCAGCAATATAGTAATGAAGCCCTTCTACAACGACCATACAGCCTATGGCGCAGCCATTGCACTGTTCCTGCCTGTAATGTTTTCATTTGCCTTTACGAAGATCTACAGCAAGCCACAGAGGCTTACTGCACTTGCCTTGCTGGTGGTAATGGTAATTGGCATAATCTTCTCATACAGTCGTGCGGCCTGGCTCAGCGTTGCCTTTGCACTTGTTGTCTTTGCCATTATAAAGCTGAAGATCCGGTTCACATGGATACTTTTTACCACAGCGATCCTGGTCGGATTATTCTTTATGTTCCGGTTCCAGTTTATCGACAAGCTTGAGAAGAACAAGCAGGATTCCTCTACCGACTTTGTAGAGCATATACAGTCGATCTCGAACATATCTTCTGATGCCTCGAACCTTGAGAGGATAAACCGGTGGCAATCAGCATTGCGGATGTTTGAGGAGAGACCGGTATTTGGCTGGGGACCAGGAACATACCAGTTTGTTTATGCCCCTTTCCAAAGGTCGAAAGAACGGACCATCATAAGTACCAATTATGGCGACATGGGCAATGCACACAGCGAATACATCGGTCCGCTCTCCGAATCTGGCGTCCTGGGGATGCTTACATTTATAGCAATCGTCATAACGGTCATTATAACAGCGCTCCGGGTTTACCGGCAGGCCAGGAACAAACAGGTGCGGATACTGGTGATGGCTTTTCTTATTGGACTTACGACCTATTATGTCCACGGACTACTGAACAATTTCCTCGACACCGACAAGGCCTCGGTGCCTTTCTGGGCCTTTACCGCCATTATTGTGGCCCTCGATATCTACCACCGGAAAAAAGAGCCGGAAACGGAAGAAGAGTAAAGAATTAAGATTTAATGGCTGATGGCTGTTAGCTGTTGGCTGATGGCTGATGACTGTTAGCTGATGGATGATGACTGATGACTGCCGACTGATGACTGCCGACTGATGACTGACGACTGATGACCAGGTTCTACTTCAGCTTCTCAATTATTTCAGGGAGTTTTCTCAATGCCGCAAGTTCTTTCCAGGCTTTCCTGGCTTCAACGGCAGGTGCTCCAAAATACACTTTTCCCCCTTCAAGCGATTTACCTACCGCCGAAGTGGCCAGAATAACGGCACCCTTGCCAATTACAAGGTCTTTATCTATCACAACGCGGCCCCAAAGGATGACTTCGTCCTCAATCCTTGTAACTCCTGCTATTGCAACATGTGCACCTATAAGGCAATGCTTGCCTATGAAAGTGTCATGCCCCACCTGAACATGATTGTCGAACTTGGTTCCTTCACTGATAACGGTGTCTCCGGTAACCCCCCTGTCGATGGAGCAAAGGGCCCCTATCTCGACGTCGTCATGGAGCACTACCCTTCCGCACGACTGGAATTTTCGAAGGTTGCCGTTTTTGCGCTGGAAATAAAAGGCATCAGCGCCCAGCACCGAGCCTGAATGGATGACCACGTTATCGCCAATTTCGCAGTGGTCGTATATACTGACATTTGAATGGATGAGGCAGTTCTTTCCCACCTTAACGTTATTGCCAATGAAGGAACCGGGTTGTATTACGCTGCCTTCACCTATCTCGGCAGTATTGCTGATGCTTTTGTCCGATCCCTCAAAAGGCCTGAACCTGTTGATGAGCAGTATGAAATCACGGAAAGGGTCATCTGATAGTATCAGGGCCTTGCCATCGGGTGCTTCAACTTCATTGTTGATCAGGATGGTGGTGGCTTTCGACCGGAGTGCCTTGTTGTAGTACTTGGGATGGTCAACAAAAGTGATATCCCCCGGTTCCACCATATGTATCTCATTAAGGCCTGTTATCTCAAAGTCTTCAGGGCCTATAAACCTGGCGCCAATAAATCCCGATATCTCTTTAAGCGAAAAAGGACGGTAAAATTTCATCTAAATGCAATTAAGGTTTATTCCTTTGCACGTTCGGAATACTCATAGGTCCTGGTATCGACCTTGATCCTTTCACCTTCGTTGATGAAAAGGGGTACTTTGATAGTTGCACCGGTTTCAACTGTTGCCTCCTTGAGGGTGTTGGTGGCTGTGTTGCCCTTTTCTCCCGGTTCCGTGTATGTTATTTCCAAAATCACGTAGGCAGGCAGTTCACAGTTTAGCGGGGTTTCTGTATCGGCATGGAAGACGATCTCAACATCCTGTCCTTCCTTTAGCAGGTCGGGCGCTGATATCAGTCCTTTGTCTATGAAGGTTTGTTCAAAGTTATTCATGTTCATGAAGTGATAGGTGTCGCCTTCATTATATAGAAACTGGTAAGGCCTTCTTTCAACCCTTGCTATATCCACCTTTACACCTGCATTGAAGGTATGTGCAATGACTTTCCCGTTTTTGAGGTTTTTAAGCTTTGTACGTACGAATGCACCGCCTTTTCCGGGCTTTACGTGCTGGAATTCTACAATGCTCCATAACTCGTTATTGTGCTCAATGCAAAGTCCGTTCCTGAAGTCTGCTGTTGTTGCCATACTATATCCTTTCTAAGTTCTTGAAAAGCTGTGCAAAGGTAATTGAAATTCGGGAAACAGGCGAATTTATGGGCTGGGATATGATCCGGTTTATGCGATCCGCAACCTGTCATTCATACTTTTTTCTCAGGTCATCAAGTTCTTGCTCCAGCATGTATTTAGCATCGATCCTTATCATCTCATCAGGGGGAAGTCCGTTATCTTCTGCCTTCTTCTTAACATGTTCAAACCATGCTTTGTCATTGCGGATTGCTGCTTCAAAACCTTCTATCCGTTCTTCAAAATAGAGTTGTTGCGCCAGCACTTCCTGTGCCCTGTAACTCTCAAGGAAATACTCTTTCATAAGGTGTTCCCACTCCGGGGTGATTTCCTGGTACATGAATATTTCATTCCTCTTTGAACGGATACCTTCATTTATCCTGAAAAGACCCGGATAATTTTGTCTGAATACATATTCGGCATCCCTCCTGAGCATCTCTGTTACCGGGATATCCTGTTCAGCCGCTTTTTCCCTGATGTGGCCGTACCAGCTTGAATCATTCCTGATGATCTCCACCTGCCTCTCCAGTCCATGAAGCATCATAAAATCAGCCCACTCCTTTTCCATGAAAAGGAAATATGCATTTTCCCAGATGAGTTCGTCCAGCGGCTCATTCCCCTCCATTGCCCGGGCAACAAGTTTCTTGAACAGATCATCATTATTTACAACATCGTTGAAGTATTCATATTCAGGATATCTTAAAAACCCCGGGGCGTTGAGATCATAAAGGTTATCTATGAAACGCCAGTCGAACCGGTGGAGGAACCTCTCTGTCACCATCAGGAAGATGAAATCCTGCTTTTCGGTTTCCCTCTTCAGATCAAGGTCTTCCACCAGCGTGGGTGAATAATAGTAATCCGGGTAAACCCTTGCGTTGAAGTACCAGAATGCCTGATTGTTGAAGATATTCTCAGGTATGCCGGTATTGAAAATATTGAAGTAATAGCTGTCGGCCACCACCAGCACGTTGGGCTTCTTCTCAGCACTCTCGTCATGAAATTCATAAGAGGGGTAAGCTAATTCAGGCGACGGTAGGGGAAACAGGAGGTTCAGCGCTTTCTCAACATCTTTGTCGGTCCTCTCAGGGACACTGCTGGTATAAAAATCATAGCTGTATTGAGGAAGGGAATACTGCCATGTTTCGTCTATGTAATTTATGATCGAATCGGCACAGAAGGTCATGCCGTAAAGGCTCCAGTGGATCCCGTAAGGTGGGTAAAGAGGATAGCTGGCGGTATCTTTCATTTCAAGATAATATTCATTGAGATCAAGGAGGTTGACCCCCAGTTCCTCCGCTATCCTTTTATAGGTTCCATAGTTGGTTGATCCAGCCGGTTTTTCTTTATACTCTTCAGGCAACTTACCGGGAAAGAAACGAGCCTTGCCGGGCTCAAGCACCAGCGCCAGTATGGTCCCGTATTCCTCTTCCAGGTGCTCCTGGAGGAACTTCATCCTCCTTAACTTTTCCTCAATAAACCGTTCACCTGTGAAATCCAGTCCCAGTTTACCCCTTATGTAGTCGTATTCGAAAAGATAATTGTTTTTTCCCTTAACAACTCCTTCAGCTTTTACAATACCAAAAAAGGTGAAGTCGAGCTGGTTGTTCAGCCTTACCAGGGTATTGTGCAGCCCGATGTTCTCATCGATGAAATCACCCATATCTGCCTGGTACACGCCCGAATACCAACTGCTCCAGCTGAGTTCGGGTTTGCCAGCCCTGATGAAATCCCCTGCCAGGTCCCTTTCGGGGAAAACACCGGTCAGCTTCTGGGCCAAAGGCAGGATCAGCGTCAGCCAGATAAGGAATGCCAGTGTGTATTTCAATGTTTTTTTCATTATCAGAACCTGAAATATATGAATGGGTTAAAGCCCGACGATGTTACGGAAGCCAGGCAGATAAAATAGAACAGGATTGAAAATAAAGTCATCCATACAAGCCTGTTCAGTTTTCCTGTATACCCTAGTATGTTCTCCTGCCATTTTTCAACACCGGGCACCACTGCCATAAAGGAGAAGATTACGGCAAGGATGAAAATAAAAATGAATTTCTGACCGGTATCAACCTGAACCATATTTCCGTTGGCCGAGAACATCTTCTCGAGGAATGTCATTGCCTGTGGAAGGGTTTCAGACCGGAAGAACACCCATCCCACCAGCGAAATGAAGAAAGTGATAACCACACTCGGGATCTTTCCTATTTTCTGATAGAATTTCAGCAAGAACAACCTGTCGAGTACCAGGAAGAGCCCGTGGAAGGCGCCCCATATCACAAAATTCCATGCGGCACCGTGCCAGAGCCCTGATATGAGGAACACAACCCAGAGGTTGAAGAACAGTCTTGGTGTTGACACCCGGTTACCACCGAGCGGGATGTACAGATAGTTCTTCATGAACCTCCCCAGCGTGATATGCCATCTTCTCCAGAATTCGGTGATGCTTTGCGAAACGTATGGATTGTTGAAGTTCTCAGGGAATTTAAAGCCAATCATGCGCCCTATGCCGATGGCCATATCGGAATAACCGGAGAAGTCGAAATAGATATGGAAGGCATAGGCAATTACCCCCAGCCAGGCAGTTGCGGTTGTGAGCGATCCCGGGTCCATGGCAAAGATCAGGTCGACCTGCTCACCCAGAACATTGGCGATCAGCACTTTTTTCGCCAGGCCAATGATAAACCTGAAGAAGCCCGTTATGCGGTTCGAAGTGTTTTCATGCTCCCGGCGGTCAACGATCTGGTCGGCTATTTCGTTGTACCTCACTATGGGCCCTGCTATCAACTGAGGGAACATAAGTATGTACATAGCGTAATCGGTGACTTTGTTGAGAGGCTCATGCACCTTGCGGTACACATCGATTGCATAGGTTATTTTTTGAAAAGTGAAAAAGGAGATCCCGATGGGCAGGGCTACTTCTACCCACCTGACTTGTTGCCATCCAATGGCTTCGAATAAATAATTGATATTATCCACAAAGAAATTGGCATACTTGAAATAGCCAAGCAGAACAATATTCAGGATCACAGAGAAAGAAGCCCACCATATCTTCTTTTTACCCTGTGCATGGTGCATCAGTTTAACAATGTAAAAATCGGCCACTATGGCCCCCAGCACTATGAATATGAAATCGGGGGCACCCCAGGCATAGAAGAATATGCTGGATACAAGGATGAAAGGGTTTTTCGTAACCCTTGGGAGAAGCATGTAGATGGTAATGAAAAGAGGCAGAAAATATACCAGGAAAAGGCTGCTGCTGAAAACCATCGCACCTCTATTTTATTTTGTTATTGGCCTTATTAAGGATTATATTTCTCAATCCACCAGGTAGTTTTCAACCGGGAAAGGACTTTCAGGCACAACGGATGAATGGTGGTCGACGATCAGCCACCTGTCATCTTCCTTCCGGTAAACGAAAGAAAATCTTGCCGGCACCCCGATAGTTTTTCCACCA
>CAZXWD010000043.1:18638-23561 GCA_964644135.1 uncultured Bacteroidales bacterium
ACAACCAGATCTCCCGACTTGATCTCTAAAAGATAAATTCCACTTTGCGGACTGCTACCGGCGGCGCCAAACTTTACAGGCAGCCTGCCGGCGGGGATATTGTCGTACCGTGTTTTACCCAGTATCCTGCCATCCATCGAATAAACCGAGATCTCACACACTTTACTGATGGCTTTGCTGAAATGCAGATATATGTGATCACTTGCAGGATTGGGATATACCTTTATCATATTTGTGCCTGCCGTAAAACTTTCATCAGTCCCCAGTGTCTGGTCAACGATAAGAGTGACAGGGATCTCCATACCTTCCGAAAAACAATCATCAAGCAACAGGCGGCATTCATACGTCCCGTCTTCCATGCCTTCTGTGTTCCAGGTGATCATAACCTGTGCAGAGGACCCTCCGCTGAGGAGGCCACCTGTTGTATCGATCCCGATCCAGGACGGTTCAGCTCCAAGGTTGGTAAGATTGATCACCCCGTTGATGATATGGGGTTCGCTTCCGTAAACATCACCATGGACTTCATAATTCAGTGTTACACCCTCAGGAAGGTTTTCGTGGGTAAGGAAGGTTATATCGGCAGTGGCTGTCTCGTTTCCCCTCAGCACGCCCCAGCCACTGGCATCTTCCCCGTGCCAGTTCGCCATTGCACCGTTGCCCAGTTCCCCGGTAAAAACGAGGTCACCGTTCGAACCCCCGGTGAAATCGGTAGTTGCCTGCAATTCGATTCCCGGGGGAAAATCGATGTACAGGTCCTTGATCCATTCAGAATCCTGGCTTGAATTGTAAAGAGAAAAGTTCCATGTATAAACTTCATCGGTTCGCAGATATTCTTCCGGGCAAAAAAGGTAGGAACCAAGTACACTGCGACTGCCGGAGTTTGTTTTCTGGGGAACAACAGATGATACCCTGAGTCTGAACTCCTGTTCTCCCGGGCCACTGTTTGTTATCAGAAGGGTGTCATAACCTGTTTCATCCGGTCGCATCACCAGTTCAATTTCATCGGGGTTGCAGGTAATTACGGGAGCCATTTCCTGCGCGCCGGGGAATTCGATATAGTCTATCCAGGCGCCATCCATACCGTGGCTTACGCTCTGATCTTTGCTGTATTTCCATTCGAAACGGTGGAAACCCGGTTCAACGGGATAGATCTCTTTTGACCATTCACTGTTTCCGTCCCAGCGGTCTATCTCCACACCGTCGATCGAGAAAGCCAGGAAATCAAAGTTGTTGTTAGTGCTCTCGTCATCCTCGCAGAAAACCCTCTTATGGAACGAAATATCGCCGGCCAAACTGACCTCAAGGTCAAGCATCATGATTGATTCCTGGTTGTGTGTTATAAAGCCCGACCGGGCGCTGTATGATCCTTCCCACATAGCGTTTTCATCAATTTTCCAGGGTCTTTCGCCTGCAAATCCCCAGTTGGCAGCAGTAAAATCACCGGTTTCAAAATCTTCGATCTGAAACCCCACCACCAGGTTGAAAGTGTCGATGGCACTGAACCCGAGGTCGCCATTGAGGGTGGTTGTAAAATCTATGGAATGGCCGTTCTGGGCTTCATCCGAAACATAAACGGTATAATCCCCGGTTTCCTGCTGATTGGGGCCAAGGGAAACGATCATGGCAAAATTATCTATGACCTCTGTCAGCGGATCATTCGTTTCGAGCAAGGTGAAGATATTCTCTGCCGGGGATCCTCCTGAATTAAGGTACGTTATTGAAATGCCGGCAGTATCACCCGGGTCGAGCCTGGAATTTTCGTCATCTACAATTACTTCGTAAACATAAATATCCGGTGCCCTTGCTGTATGGTATAGATTGCTTTCCCATACCGAATCCCCATCGGTAATAGTGCATTCCAGTGTAAAAAGATGGTTATCGGGTATGTCGGGGCTGACCTCAAAAGTTACCGCATCTTCAAATCTCAGGGGTTCGGTTGGCGGCAGGATGCCCAGGTATTCCGTACTGTCAATAAGCATTATGTATTCATCATCCACCGATACCGACATTTCAGCATCATAGATGGTATCGCTTTCAATATTTGTCACCACCATGCTCACCAGGGTAGTTTCTCCGTATTCAATTACCTGGTCACCTCCTGAGCTTACGGAATCATTCACAACCACGCCGCTGGAAGCAAGGGTAAGTACTTTATGATCCCTGATGAAGTTGTTATCTGTAACTTTAAAACCAATATCGACACCTGAATAATTCTGCTGGGGGATGCCGGTAAAAAGCCCTTCCGGTGTAATGCTGAACTCTTCCGGATAATCATACCTCTCAAGCAGAACGGATGCATTTTCAGCTACAGTTGCGTTGTTTGTCAGCCATGTTTGCTGCATATTCTCGTCATCACCTTCGGAGATACCGGATATCCATAAGTTTTCACCAGGCGAGTCCATGATTCCGTAATAGAACTCAATATTCCCTGAAGGATAGAGTTTCACGGCATAGTTGTAGCCCGTCCCTGAACTCCCTTCGAGGGATGTCTGCCACCGGAAGATTGCATAGTCGGCGTTACCCTCATACCATATCCCGTCACCAGAACCGGAACTGATCCGCTGGTACTGGTTCATAAAAGGAGAAATATTCCGTGTTTTCCTGAACAAGACCTTGTCGTCGTTGAAATAAGGGTAGGGATAAAGTTGCTCGTCGAACATAATGTAACCGTCGACATGAATGGTAATGCTGCTGTAGCTGCTGTCGAAAAAAGGAAAGCTGAAATCGATGGGCTGGGTCACGAATCCTTCTGAACTGCCGTTTGGAGAGAGCTGGTTTGCCGTAATCTCTGGGAAAGTGGCCGAAGAGGATGTTTCTTCATAAGTTTTATCAAACTCCCATGCATAGGGCTGCGTTCCTCCTGAGGCAATCATCTGGCAACTGTAGGGCTGGCCCTGGGGTGCAGCCGGCAGTGCCTCGTTCTCAATGGTTACCATGTCGGAATTTATGGTATGAACGAGACTCAGACGGGTTGTGTCATTTTCATTTATGGGTACGTTCGACTGGGGCGAAGTGATCTCCACCATAGTCCCGGTATGATCATAGACAGAGAAATGGTCTACCTGGCCTGTGCCTGAATTGTCAGGGTCATCCTCAACCACTTCGAGAAAGAATTTGATCGGCTGCCCTGTTACCACATGTGTTAGCAGAGGTGAAAGGTCAAGTCCGAACTCTATGGTCTTGTCCGATTCATCGGTTCCTCCCTGCATATAATTATAGCCACCCTGGTAATCGTAAATCGGAAAATCGAGACTGTATTCGGGATGGGTAGCATTTAAATTGTTGGCTATACCCGTTATGACTTTGACCGTGTTTCTCAGGTCATGTGTGAGGATCACGCGGGCTGTAAGAAGCGGATCATATTCAGGTTTAACGTCCAGAATGTGGACCGAATGGTTCCAGACACCCCCGGAACCAAGATCATCCGCCAGTGTTTTATACATCATGTAAGCATAACCGTCGTCGCCCCAGTTAGGTACACCACCATAGCTCTGAACCATTTTAAAACCGCCTATTTCCCAGTCTTTCAGGTCTACTTCACCGTCACCGTTGATGTCGGTATCGTTGGTGTACTGGCCGTCCTGGTTGTAGTCCCACCTGATGGAATCGTTGTAGCCAACTATTGTCATGGCGTGATTAGGGCTGCCCCCGAAATAGGTGAGAACATATTTTCCTTCTTCCGGTGTGCCGGGAGGCAGGACGTTGTTTGCCGACATATAATTTGCATAGAAACTGGCCACCCCGCCGACCGCTGAGTTGTCGAGGTGGTTATGTATCCATCCTTTTATAGTAAGGAGGTCGTCTTCATCTTCGACGAATACCTGGCTGAACCCGGAGATACGGTTGTGCATCCCATTGAAATACTCTGTATAGCCGGATAACCATCTCTTGGGGCCACCGGTCGACAGAGTGCCACCGTAGTCGGCTACATTGGGCATACCGTAATGCTTGAGGATCTGAAAGCTGTGCAGGTAGCTCACACCGAACCATCCGTTGCCTCCGTTCATGAAATTCCAGGAAAAATGTGTCGGATACTGGTTCTGGGGTTGATCTGCAGGCAAGTTGCGCACCCTGTTTATCTCGTAGGTGAAGTTATAGGCTATCCCGGCTGCCTGTCCGCAACTGTACCCATCCTGGTTAAAAACTGGTCTCATGAATATTTCTGATGAATTATCCACAACGGCAGGCAAATCCCTTGCAGAGTAGCCGGCAGGCCTTTCTTTAACAGGGATATTCCTGAGGAGGTATTCTTCAAGTGGTGTCAGCGGCGGCAGTTCTGATCCCCCGGGCGAAAGCTTTTGCTGGGAAAAGGCATTTATTCCGGGCACTATAAACAGCATGACGAGAACGAAATGACAGAGAGGTTTCATAAACTTTCCCAATAGTCTGCTAAGATAAGAAAAGGTATATTTTAATTATCTATTATCAATTATCGATTATCAAATACCATTTTCTATTTATTATTTACTGTTTATTATTTGTAATTTCACCGGCCAAAATTCATGGTGGAAATGGAAAAGATCAGGCAGACAGCGGATTTCCTGAAGCAGAAAGGAATAACAGAACCCGAAGTGGGGATTATACTCGGCACAGGTTTGAGCAAGCTGATAGATGAGATGGACGTAATACTGACCGTCCCGTATGAAGATATACCTAATTTCCCTGTGTCAACAGTTGAATTTCACAAAGGTGAGCTGGTATACGGAACGCTGGAAGGCAGATCTGTTCTTGCCATGCACGGCAGGTTCCATGTATATGAAGGTTATTCCACACAGGAAATTATTTTACCCATAAGGGCCATGAAGCTCCTTGGCATCAAATACCTTCTTGTCTCGAATGCCTGCGGGGCCATGAATACTGATTTCAAAAAGAGTGAACTGATGCTGCTGGAGGACCATATCAACCTGTTGCCAAATCCACTGA
>CAZXWD010000044.1:0-14940 GCA_964644135.1 uncultured Bacteroidales bacterium
ATCAGGCTCTTTCATGCCCCGTTGATGGAGATCTCGTCGAGCTTCATCAGAAAGTCCATAAAAGAAGGAAAAGATATGCGTTATTTTCTTCCCGACCGTGTTTACACCTATATCAGGGAAATGCATTTTTATGAAAAATGAGAAGATCACATGAATAAACTATTTCCAATCATCCTTACGGCAATTCTTCTTTTATGCGTTTGCGGACCTCTTAAAGCACAGCAAGAAGAAAATATTAAAGACATCCTTGAAGACCTGAACGAGAAAAGAGTGGAACTTACCCTTACAGGCCAGTACAAGGAACTTGAGCAGTTCTACACAGAGGATGCTGTTTCTTTACCTAATTATGAAAAAGTCAGGAAAGGAGTCGGTGATATTTTAAGGTTTGCTGAAGAATCGGCAGATATGGAATTCAAAGTGGTGGAAATGAAGTTCAAGCCTATTGAGATCCATACTGCAGGTAACCTGGCTGTTGAACTGGGGTCGCTGAAACTGAAGATAACAGGTCCCGGTATCCCCGGTAAAGTTGCGGAAAAGGGGAAATATATGACACTGTGGGAATGGCAGGAAAGCGGTACCTGGAAAATAAAGGCGGAAACCTGGAATACTGATGCGAATCCGCTCGACAGGATGCCAAAAATGGAAGATGACCGCAAAAAAAAGAAAAGGCGTTAAGATATTTGGTGCTTAAATAATTTTACTATTAATACGTTTTCAATCTGTAAGTGAAGGTATCGGACATCATAAAGTTCATGCTATACACCATCTTGATCCTGGTGGCTGCCCGTTGTGCCCACCCTGTCATGCCTACCGGCGGGCCGGAGGACCAGGAACCGCCGGAACCGGTGGAAGCAGACCCTCCTAATTATTCGACCAATTTCAACAGCGACCGGTTCTCCGTTACCTTTAACGAGTTTGTAAACCTCGAAAATCCCAGGAAAGAGATGTTCATTTCTCCCCCTCTTGAAAAATTCCCCGATACCCGGGTGAGGGGCAAAAGTGTGCAGGTAAGTTTCCAGGAAGAACTTCAACCAAATACAACCTATACCATCTACTTCGGGGATGCTATAGTTGACATAACCGAAAAGAACCCCAGGTCTAACTTTGAGTATGTGCTCTCAACCGGCGATGAGATCGATTCCCTCTCGGTAAAAGGCCAGGTTCTCGATGCTTTCACGCAGCGTCCTGTGGAAGGCATTCTTGTAATGCTTTACCTCAACACCAATGATACGATTCCACTCGATTCCCTCCCACTCTACGTAAGGCCCCTCAGCACAACAAAAACGACCGAAACGGGGGAATTCAGTTTGAATAACCTGAAAGACAGGCCCTATAAAATTTTCGCACTGGCGGATAACAATGCCAATTATATTTACGACCTTCCCAACGAAAGTATTGCTTTCCTCGATTCGCTGGTTCAGCCTGAATATATGTTCAGACTCGATACAGTAGTTTCATCCGACACGACCAAAGGATCCGACAGCCTGGAAATAGTGAAGAAACCTGTTACCGCTCCTGAAAACCTCTATACCCTCAATCTTTTTACAGAGATCGATTCAACCCAAAGCCTTCTTTCTTCAAACATTAAAGACAGTGACCATTTCGTTCTTTCTTTCAGATATCCCCCCGACAGTCTCGTCTTAACTATACTTGAACCAGATACAACAGTAACAAACTGGTTCCTGAAAGAACCTGATGAGAACGGGGATACACTAACCTTCTGGATGACGGGCTTCAATCCTGATACTCTCACACTGGAAGTACACGAGAAGCAAATGGAACCCGATACAGTCAGGCTGATCTTCAAAACAGGTTTTGAAACAAGGCGAGAAAAGAAACAGGAAGAGAAAAAGGAGAATTTAAAGATCAGGCTTGACGCCCAGGGCCGTACAATTGACTATTTCATGCCGCTGAAACTTGGTTTTTCAAGGCCTGTAGAAAGTTTCGACACATCAAGGATGATCCTGTACGACAGAAAAGACACACTTGATTTTTCACTTTCACTTAAAGGTCCGGTAAAACGCAAAGGTTTCGTAGAATACGACTGGAAGCAGGAGGAAGCCTATACGCTTTTTATACCTGATTCAACCTTTACCGATATTTACGGTACGAGCCACGACACCACTGTTGTTAAATTCAACACATTAAAGCAAAGCGATTACGGAAAGCTTGAGCTTACGGTCAGTTCAGAAAGTAAACATCAATATCTTATTCACATAAAGGGGGAAGACGGTGAAACACTGGATGAAGTTGTGGTAAAAGGCGACTCAGTGCTGTCGTACCCGCTTATAGAGCCGGGTAATTACACGGTAAAGGCTATGCACGACAGAAACCGCAACGGGCAATGGGATACGGGTAATTACAAACTGAACCTGCAGCCCGAAATGGTTTACTTCTACCCTTCACCACTCAACCTGAGACCTAACTGGGAGGTAAAAGAGAGCTGGGACTTGCCCTAGATCTCTTCGTTACACCTGTTAATGCAGTCTATGATCTCTGAAAGAACATCACTTTTCAGAGAGTAGAATATCTTTTTTCCATCTCTCTGTGAAACAAGGATACCTTTGTTCTTCAGTATGTTGAGGTGATGGGAAGCTGCAGCCTGCTCTATTCTCAACGATTTGTATATATCGGTAACACTAAGCTTTTTGTCGTTGTGAAGGAGTTCCAGGATTGCAATCCTCATCGGATGAGCCATGGCCCGCAATTTGCTCGAGGCTTGCTCGAGTTTTTGAATATCAAGCTCAAATTTGGTCATAATCCTAAAAAGTTTTGGCCAAAATTAAAGAATAATTCAATATATATACGATGAAAATATATATAGATAGCTTTTTAGGATGATATTTATATTAATTCTAAAGAAGTGTATTCAAACTTACTTCCGTCGAATAAACCCTTATCACTGAGTTTCAGATCAGGTATAACTAACAGGGCCATAAACGAAAGTGTCATGAAAGGTGCGGCTAGAGTTGATCCGAGCTCTTTCGCCTTTTTATCGATAGTTTCATATTTACGGGCAAGGGACCACCCGTTATCTGCCGACATAATACCTGCCACAGGAAGGGGCAACAACTCATGATCTTTCCCGTCAACTGCAACAATACCACCATTGCTCTCTACCAGGAGGTTGATGGCAGTTACAATATCCCTATCATCGGCCCCAACCGCTATGATATTGTGACTGTCGTGGGCAACGGTTGAAGCAATGGCACCCCTTTTAAGTCCAAACCCCTTGATGAAAGCTGTTGCAGGTTCAGATTCGCGGTACCTGTTCATTACGACCAGCTTCAGCAGATCGCTTGTAACATCCTGTATCAACTTTCCATCAGTAAAGTTAGTCCGGTCTGCGAGTGACTCCGTCACCAGTTGTCCATCAAGGGCCCCTATCACCCGCACACGGTCAGTAGCAGCTTCTATCTCAATGTCTTTTTCTGTGATCTTTGCCGCATTAAAGCGGTTAACAGGACTGATCTCCGCACTCGTCAGCAGGCTTTTTCCATTTTCAGCTACCGGCAGACCGTCAATATAGGTTTTCAGTATATTGAAATCCCCGAGGTTATCAACCACTATGAGGTCGGCTGCATCGCCCTCCCTCAATAAGCCAACACCAAGGCCGTAGTGTCTGACAGGGTTCAGAGTACAGGCCCTGATGACATTTATTGGATCATAGCCCTTTTTCAGTGCTTTTTTCACAATCCCGTTTACGTGTTCTTTCACCAGGTCGTCGGGGTGCCGGTCGTCGGAGCAGAACATCACTTTTTCGGGATGGGTTTTGAGGAGGCTGGAAAGCGCTTCAAAATTTATGGCTGCACTGCCTTCCCTTATCAGGATGTGCATTCCATAACCGATCTTTTCGAGTGCTTCTTCCAGGGTGAAACATTCGTGATCGGTAGTGATACCGGCATCCACATATTTTTTGGCATCTTTGCCGCGAAGACCGGGAGAATGGCCATCTATTGGCTTTCCGTATTTCTTTGCTATTTCAATTTTTTGCTTTATCTCAGGATCGTCGTAAATAACTCCGGGATAGTTCATCATTTCCGACATGTAAAGGACGTCGTCCCTTCGCATAAGCTTTTCGAGATCGTCTACCCCGATGGAAGCGCCCGAAGTTTCAAATGCGGTGGCAGGCACACAGGGAGAAGCTCCGAAATAGAATTTCAGCGGTACCTTCCTGCCGTTTTCGATCATGAATTCGACACCCTCGAGTCCCATCACATTGGCAATTTCATGGGGGTCCGAAACGGTGGCAACCGTTCCGTGGGTCACTGCAATCCTGGCAAATTCGGATGGCACCAGCATTGAGCTTTCTATGTGGATGTGAGCATCAATAAGCCCCGGAAGTATAAAATGATTTCCTGTTGCAGTTCCGTCCTCCCTTACGCTCTTGATCTTTCCGTCTGCAACCTCAACAATCCCACGGTAAATACGGCCTGAAACAACATCAACGATGTTCCCCGACACTGTGAATTCTTCTTTCTTCATTTCATCAGTTTTTACTGGTTCGACAGACCTTTATTGATAATCTTGTTGGCAAGCTGTCCGCAGGCGGCATCAATGTCCTTTCCCCTGCTCCTTCTTACATTGACCACCAGGTTCCTTGCTTCAAGATATTGCCTGAATTTCCCGGTCCTTTCTTCGCCTGAGTCTTCATAGGGTGAATTTTCGACCGGATTATACTGGATGAGGTTTATTTTAACGGGAAAGTTTTTGCAGAACAGGGCCAGGGCCTCAGCATCCTGGCGGGTATCATTGAAATTCTTAAGCATCACATACTCAATGGTTGGCCGGGTACCTGTCTGCTCGTGGAAAAACTGCACTGCCTCCACAAGATCATTGATGGTATTCCTGGTATTATAGGGAATGATCTCCTTCCTCTTCTCGTCGGTAGGTGCATGCAGTGAAAGGGCAAAATTAAAGCGCACCTTGTCCTTACCAAGTTGCCTTATCATAGGTGCGATCCCCACTGATGAAACCGTTATCCTCTGGGGTGACATCCCCAGCCCTTCGGGTGAAGTGATCTTTTCGATAGATCTCATAACTTTGTGATAATTCAGCAAGGGTTCGCCCATTCCCATATAGACGATGTTTGAGAGGGGTATGCCGTATTCTTCGGATGCTTCCTGCCCGATAATGGCAACCTGGTCAAATATCTCATCAAAATCAAGGTTCCTTACGTACCTTATCATTCCTGTAGCGCAAAACTTGCAGCCAAGGTTGCATCCCACCTGTGAGGATATGCAGGCTGTCATCCTGCTCGGTGTCGGGATCAGTACCCCTTCGATGACATGGTTGTCGTGAAGCTCGAAAGAATATTTGATGGTACCGTCGCTGCTTTTTTGCTTTGATTTTGTCTTCAGCCCGTGAATTGTATATTTTTCCCTGAGGGCGTCCCGGGTACTCAGTGAAAGATTGGTCATTTCATCGAACGATCTTACAGCCTTCTGCCAGAGCCATTCATCGACTTGTTTGCGCCTGAAATCCCTTTCGCCAATGGAACTGAAAAACTCCTTCAGTTCCTTCTCAGGCAATGTCCTTATGTTTGGTTTGTCGCTCAAAACAATGCTTTGATCACAAAGGTAATGCCTTTAACAGGAAGAACATCCTTTGCCAAAAAGATTCATCAGGACTTGATGTAAACAAGTATTGGTTCCACACCTCTGTCGCGGAGATAAGTCCGGGCGACCGGGTAATTTTCGGTTATGCCGAGCAGGAAACCTCCCCCGCCCGAACCACAAAGCTTCAGGTTATAATTACCACTATCCAGGCCTTCTTTCCATATTTCTTCGTAGCCTCCGGGGATCATGGGCTTGAAATGTTCATATTGAAATTCAGAAAGCCGGTAGAGAGATGAGAAGAAAGAAGACATCTCCCCGTTCAGGAGTGCATTGATGCAATTGTCATTTGTGGGGATGAATATTTCATCAATCTTGTTCTGGAAATCTTCATCCTTGCAACTTTCGAAAAAAGTGTTGACAAGGGGCTCTGTTTTACCCACTTTACCTGTATTGATCAGAAAGATCGCACCGTTATTATTGAAACGGTTCCTGGGTATGCCTACTGTCTGGATATGCTCCTTATCCTTTATGAGCAGGGGATATTTAATGTAACAAAGCAGTGGGTCCAGGCCTGAACTGACACCGTGGAAGAACGACTCCATTTGTGAAAAAACCTTCTTGAGGCCAATGATATCGTCGGTATTCAGAAACCGTTTTTGCTGTATCCCGTTTATCGAATATTCGTGATAAACGGCAGCGCACAGGGCCCCGGAGCTGCCTATCCCATAACCCTGCGGTATAGATGATTCAAAATAGAGCCCCTCTTTTATATCGCTCTCGAACCTGCCCAGGTCAGCCTTGAAGGAAAGTTCGTCTTTATCCTGCAGCTCACGAAGATAGCCGGCAAATGTATTCAATGAATTGTTCGATTCAACTGCAAAATCATACTCGGTATATTTTTCATCATTGATGAAGCCCATTTCTCCCTTGAAATGGGCATAGGGGATGGTGAGCGCCATGGAGTTACAGATTACACCGTACTCACCAAACAGCATGATCTTTGCGTAAAAACTGTCTGTACGTCCCTGTTTAAGCATAATCCTGCTTTAATTTTTCCGGTCCTCTGCCAATTTGATCGTCAATCCATTCACCCTTTTCACACAGGGGCAGAAGCTCCTTCTGTATGAAATCCTTTACCTCTTTTAAGACCTTTGCCGGATAGATCAAATGAACATTCGGTCCCGCGTCGAGTGTAAAACAAACCGGTATTTGAAATTGTTCTCTGAATTGCCTGATTTTGCTAATGATCTGCAAGGTTTCAGGCTTCAGCAATATATAAGAGGGGTCGGAACTCATCATCAGCCCGTGTAGACTGAGGGCCTCATTTTCAGTTATCCTGATAAAATCGTCGAAATGGCCTTTGCGCAGAGACCCAAGCAGTGCAATAAGCCGGGCAGACGTCTGGGAAAGCCTGCCTTGCCTGTAAAAATGCTTCTCCATAAGCTGATGCCCTGCACTGCTCGAAACCTCCTTGCTGCCTGAGCTTACTATGAGGATGGCATCGTGCATATCCCTGAAATCATCGTGTATTAAATCATTGAGTGAAAGGGCATAATCGTTGCTGGATCCATCCACTACAGGAGTTTCACCCCAGAGGGTCCAGCCTCCGTAAACCGACCGTGCTGCGCTCCCTGATCCTATTCGTGAAAGGTACGATGCACGGTCGAGGAACCGGTCATCATCCTGTTCAGAATTATCGAAAATACTGCTGATACATAAGGCTAGTGCACTCATCGCTGAGGCAGATGAAGCAATGCCCGAGGAATGCGGAAATGAATTGGCGCTTTCGATCCTGAAGCTGCAATCGCCAATTGCGGGATAGATCAGGGTAATTCTCTCCAGGTATTTCTCGACCCTGGCAGCAAATTTCTGATCCGCAGCACCCTCAAATATAAATTCAACTGAAAAACTCTTGCTGCCCGGATTGTGTTTGTAAGCTACACTTGTTTCAGTAAATGCCCTGGTAAGTGACATACTGAGGGAGGGATTTACAGGAAATTGCTCATACCTTTTCCCCCAGTATTTCAGGATAGCAATATTGGAAGGGCTCTTCCAGGTAACCCTGCCTTCCCTGTGTTCCGGAACAGCATGCTTGTTAAAAAACATCTCTGGATCTGGCTCTGAATGATCAACAAAGATACAATACTCGTGACAATAACCCTGATTAAGGTTATTTAATCTTGAATGGCTTAATTCCCTGGTGCAACGTTATCTCATCGAATGATAAGAGATCATCAAGCCCTCTTTTCTCAAAATACCTTCTGACATATTCTTCTCCTTCTTCGCTTACAGCCATATAGAAATCGCCGCCCCATGCACCCAGTGATTTTATAGCCCCGTTGAAGTCGCTGAATTTCTCTTTCGCCCTTTCTGCCCGCAACAATCCTGAAATCAACAATTCATGCTCCTCCATTTTTCCCATGAATTCATTCAGGTTCGCGGTTGAAATAATATTATGTGCAATTTCCGAAATACCTAATATCACATTTTCAGGCACTCTGCCATTCGATTTAAAACGCTTCACCCCTTCGCGGGTATCCTGCTTTTTACCTGAATATACGAACCATATCTTTTCTGAAAAAGACGGATGGAATTTAACCTTCTCAATAATGGGCTTACCCCCGGAAAGCCTGTAAAGCAGAGGGCTGTTCTCTTTGGCGCAGGCAATATCATACCCTGAGGCATCATAATGTTCCCATAAAAGCCCGTAAGGGTCTATTCCAAGCCAGTCTGCAATATTGTTGATAAGTGTGGAACTGGTACCCAGCCCCCAATGTCTGTCGAAATTTGCCTTTGTGCTTATGGCCAGGCCGTTATTTTTTCTTATCGAACCATCACTCTGATGATCAGCAGTACGGAGGATCTTCTGAAGTAAAAGGGCTTTAGTCCTGTCATTTGTTTCCAGCAGTGATAATGAAGGCAGCTTATACTTTCCTATGAACCACAACTCTTTAATATCATGACTGGTCCACTCCAGAAAACCCGAATCAGTTTGATCCACACACATTTCCTGACCGTACCTCAGTGGTAATGCCAGGGCAAGAGCACCATACATTACGAGGTACTCACCCGTAACAAGAAATTTACCGTTGGAATAAAAGCGGGTTCCCGGCAAGGGATCATATTTTAACGCCCTTAAGGCTGTTCGACCTCAGTTCTTGTATGAAATCATTTACAGAGTTAAAACTGACTTTTTTGTCTTTAAAGAACTTCACTGCTTTTTCCTTTTCGGCCTTGGATGCGTGGAAAAAGTTAAGGATGTTGAAAAGGTGCATCTTCATATGACCCACCTGGATACCTTTTGTTATGAGCGATTTAAGCGCTCCAAAGTTATTTGCAAGACCCACGGCAGCAGCTATTTTCATGAGTTCCTTTGCATCGGGATTGCTGAGGAGTTCAAGTGAGATCCTTGCAAGCGGATGCAGTTTGGTAAGTCCTCCTACAGTGCCCAATGCCAGCGGTATCTGAAGTTCATACCTGAACATCCCGTCCCTGACCTCGATATTTGTGAGGCTTGTATACTTTCCTGTCCTCGATGCATAGGTGTGGCCTGCGGCTTCTACCGCCCTGAAGTCGTTTCCGGTCGCCAGCACTATAGCATCGATACCATTGAAAATACCTTTGTTGTGAGTTGTGGCCCTGAACGTATCTTTTTGGGCTATTTCAACTGCTTTCCGGAATTTCCACACAAACTTCTCACCGCTCATGTTATTGTCGCAGTCGTTGAAATCTTCAACCGGGCATTCGACCCATGTCTTTACGAGGCAATCGGGAGTGTAGTTGGATAGTATCGCCATGATCACCTCGCACTCTTTCTCCTTTCCTTTAAAATCCTCTGTCTCGTTGAAGTATTTCTTAAGGATCAGTGCAAATTCCTCAAGGCAGGAGTTGATAAAATTGGCTCCCATGGAGTCAACCGTATCAAAGCTGGCCTTGAGCTGGTAATAATTGTCAATTTCACCGGTCATGTCAACCAGCTCGATGTCGAGTATGCCCCCACCCCTGTGCCGCATATTATGTGTGATGTGCTCTGTTTCCTTTATCAGTTTTTGCTTAAGCACAGGCATGTGGGATTCAAGCTTCTTTATATCTCCTTCCCAGAGGAAGTGTACCTGGCCTATTTTCTCTGTCGAAATAACCTCTGCATGAAAGCCGCCTTTGCCTGCCCAGTACTTTGCTGCACTGGAAGCTGCTGCAACAACTGAACTTTCCTCTATCACCATAGGCACCAGGTAATCTTTGCCATTGATCCTGAAATTGGGCGCTATTCCGTAGGGAAAGAAATAATTCGTAACGGTATTTTCGCTGAATTCTTCGAAAAGCCTCTGCTTATCGGGTTCGTCATGCCAGTATGAGCTAAGCTCCCTGATCAGAGTATCCCTGTCGTGGTAGAAACCAGCTACCACGGAAAGCTTTTCTTCTTTCGAAAGCTTTGAAAACCCGTTTATTACACCATTAATTTTCATCGATCCTATTATGATTTAAGCCTGAAATAGGATTCTGCCAGTTTCAGGCCATTGATCTGATACTTAATATATTCCTGAAGTTGATCATACGATTCCTTAGCATGCCTGAGGAATGATGATGCCTGCCCGTAAACGGACGTAAGTTCCGATCTCCTGACCAGGTAATAACCATCAATAAAAGAGGTGATCCCACCTGATACTATAAGGCTCTTATCCCGGATGTCCTCTTCCTGCGAGATTTGGTTGATAAACTCAACCATTTCGAAAGCATTGTGACCGATCTTTGAAATAGGCTCATAATAAGATCTCTTGCTTTCATCCGACCTGTGGAGCTCGAGCTTGGCAAAGTTTGTTCCACCATATGCACCAAACTCGATCGCTGCAACAGGAAGTTTCATCAATGCCCTGAGACTTTCTGGGCCCATTCCCTGCCCTACCTCTTTAACAATGATGCTAAGCCCTGTAAGATCGATCACTGCCTCAATGGTTTCGATCGGGGGTCTGCTGAAATGATCGCCCTCCGGCTGAAGCCACTCCTGCAACGGGTTAACGTGAATGATCAATCCGTCGGCCTTGAGCCTTCCTACCAGGTCTGTAATCTTTGCAGTCTCCTTCTTTTCAACCATCTCTTCAAGCTGGGCTATGCCCAGGTTCGCATAGAAAGGAAGATCATCACCTATTACGGGACGTAAATTAAAATCCTCAAAGAACTCATCGCTTTCAAGAAGCGGCCTGCATGATCCGAGTCCCATTCCGAAACCGAACTCGTTGCACGCTTTTGCAAGGTTCTGGTTAATGTGCCTTGCATCGCCCGTGCCTCCTGTCATGCTCGAAACCCACATGGGGTTTCTCACTTCTTTACCCAGAAATTTGAAAGGCTCAAGTGGCTCATCAGAATGTCCTGCAAGAAGAGGTTCGTAATTGAACCTTATGTCCTGCTCAGGAAGGCCGGTTCTAGAATTGAAAGCCAGATCGATATGATCCTTCTTTCGCTTGCTGATATTTCCTTTTCCTTCCAATTTCACTGTAGGTAGCTAAAAATAAACAAGTTAATTTTCTGATTGTTCAGAGGCTCACTGGAATTGGTGATACAAAAGTAAACAATTAATCGGGGGTTAATCCAAATCTTTAATCCCCAGTTTTTTGCAAAAATAAAAAGTAACTATATTATTTATATGTTCAGGAGGTGTTATTCAGGTAATTCATTCACGGTTAATACTCGACTTATCTTATCTCACAAAGCAATGATCGGGATACCCAAGAAGGTAAACTTTATCAGTCGACCTTGTAACTGCGGTATACAACCATCTAAGGGCTGATGTGTCCAATGTTTCAGGAGTTATCCTGAAATAATCTATAAAAACCCGTTCCCATTGCCCGCCCTGGGTCTTGTGGCATGTCATTGCATAGGCAAATTTAACCTGAAGTGAATTGTAATACGGATCAACCCTGACCTTATCGGCCCTTTTCGACTTTTCCGGGATATCCTCATAATCCTGCAACACGTTCAGGTAGAGATTCCTGCCTTGTTCCCTGCCCAGTGAAGGGGTTTCTGCCATAATTGTATCCAGGATTATCTTTACGTCCAAAGGTTGCTGATCCGGATAATCGAGCAGCCTGATTGTAACATCCGCAAAGCGGAAACCGTGGACTTCCTCGAAATTCCTCACACCCATGATCTCGATGATATCTCCGTTGGCAAGAAAACCTGCTTCGGAATTTTCGGGCAGCCAGAAATAATTGTTCTTGACGATCATCATGAGGTCGCCGGCCTCTATCTCGTACTCCCTGTAAAGTATCCTGTTCCTGATCTCCCTGTTATATAAATTGGCCCGTTTGTTCGACCTTGTGACAATGATGGAGCCTTCTATTTTATCGTCCGAATAGCTGCCCACCAGAAGATCTTCAAGGTAATCACTTTCAACTTTCAGTACATCCTCCTGGTCGTTCAGGTCGAAAACCTGCACAGAATGATCTTCCTCCCCTATCATTTTCCTTATCCTGGTTGCATTTGAAAGGACCCCGGATTCAAGTGACTGGCGCATCACCTGGTCGAGCTCGTATTCAATGATATCGACCGAGTACCTGGACTTGAGATAGCGGGCATTGAGCGCCGGGCTAAGTTCGGTGCCCACCGGGGGAAGCTGCGCTGTGTCACCGATAAAGATCACCCTGCAGTCCTTCCCTGAAAACACATAATCCATGAGATCGTCAAGAAGGTTATGCGCCGAAAAAAGCTGTTCCTGTTCCATGCTTTCCCCTGGTATCATAGAAGCTTCATCGACAATGAAAACTGCCCTACGAAAAAGGTTTTTCTGCATAGTAAGGACCATCCGGCCGTCGGGCGTGAACTTCTGAAAGTATATTCTTTTATGGATGGTTTGTGCTGTTTTTCCTGCGTATCCGGCCATTACTTTGGCCGCCCTGCCGGTGGGGGCAAGCAAAACGGATTTGAAATTAAGTGAAGGCAGCACCTTTACCAGGGCGCTTACCATACTCGTTTTTCCGGTCCCGGCATACCCCCTGAGCACGAATAATTGTTTCTCGTCGCCACTGAAAAGAAAACCGCTTAATCTGCTGATCAGTTCATCCTGCCCTGATGTAGGCTCAAACGGGAATGCCCCGGTGAGCCTGCCCCTTATTTCTGATTCAGTCATCCGAAGCTGATCTCCATTTTACAGAATATGTCCCAGAGCACAATGCCGGCACTTACCACGATATTGAAAGAGTGCTTGGTACCAAACTGCGGGATCTCTATACATCCGTCGGCTTTTCTCACAACTTCTTCGCCCACCCCTTTTATCTCATTGCCAAAAACAAAGGCAATCCGGCCGATGTCAACCGGCTCAAAGCGGTTAAGCGGTACACTTGTGTCTACCTGTTCAATTGCAAAAACCCTGTAACCCTTCTTCTGTAGGTCACTCACTGCATCAACCGATTCTTTGTAATATTCCCAGTCGACCGATTCGGTGGAGCCCAGTGCGGTCTTGTGGATGTCTTTGTTGGGAGGGATTGCCGTAATGCCACAGAGACAGATCTTTTCAACCCTGAAGGCATCGGCAGTGCGGAATATCGAGCCTATGTTGTTAAGGCTCCTGATATTGTCAAGTACGATAACCACGGGGGCTTTTGAAGCCTCCTTAAAATCCCCGGCTGAAAGCCTTCCCAGCTCATCATTTGATAATTTCCTGGCCATCACATGCAAAGATATTCATTATAAAGGCATTAAAATAATCGAACGATGGTTGAAATAAACCTATCTTGCGATTATATTTTTCAACAATCCTTTTCATTTATGCACATATGCCGTCTGGCAGTTGCCTGAAGGAGGGTATCCTTTTAATTTTGTGCGGTTGAAACCAGGTTTTGGCAAAGAAGAAAGACATATCACAGACACCCTTGATGAAGCAGTACAATGCCATCAAGGCCAAGCACCCGGATGCTTTACTGCTGTTCAGGGTGGGTGATTTCTATGAAACCTTCGGCGAGGATGCAATCAAAACATCAAAAATCCTTGGAATAGTCCTGACCAAACGGGCCAACGGGGCCGCTGCCTATGTGGACCTGGCGGGTTTCCCCCATCATGCTCTCGATACCTACCTCCCGAAACTGGTCAGGGCCGGGCAACGCGTGGCCATCTGCGACCAGCTCGAAGATCCCAAGCTGGCCAAAAAAATAGTAAAAAGAGGTGTTACGGAACTTGTCACCCCGGGGGTCTCCTATAACGACAGGATCCTGGAGCAAAAGGAAAATAATTTCCTTGCCAGCATCCACCTTGAAGGGAATAAATCGGGGATAGCCTTCCTCGACATCTCAACAGGTGAATTCTACCTGGCACAGGGAACAAATGATTACATAGACAAGCTCCTGCAAAGCTTCAAGCCCAGCGAAGTGGTGGTGCAGAAGTCGAAGAGGCAGCAGTTCTTCGATCGCTTTGGTGAAAAGTTCTACACTTATTCTTTTGACGACTGGGTATTTACGGTTGACTTCGGCTATGAATCCCTGACACGGCATTTCGGGACAACGTCGCTGAAAGGCTTCGGTGTTGAAGAGATGGACCTGGGGATAACTGCTGCCGGTGGGGCCTTCCATTACCTTTCGGAAACTCACCACGACAAGCTGAAGCATATTGTAAGCCTTTCGAGGATTGAGGAGGATAAGTACGTCTGGCTCGACAGGTTCACCATCCGGAACCTTGAACTGGTACAAACTTTCAATGAAAATGCCAGGACACTTCTGGATATCCTCGACCAGACAACCACACCCATGGGGTCGAGGTTGCTGAAACGATGGATCGTCCTGCCCCTCAAGGAAAAACAACCCATAGAAGAGAGGCTCAATATTGTTGAGTTCCTTACAGATAACAGCGCCTTTTCAGAAACAATAAAAAAACTGCTGAAAGAAACAGGAGACCTGGAAAGGTTGATCTCCAAGGCGGCAGTGCACCGGGTCAGCCCCCGGGAAGTCGTACAGCTTGCCAATTCTTTGCACGCCATTGAAAAAATAAAATCGGAATGCGAAAAGGCCCCTGATACTGGACTGCAAAAGATAGGCGAACAGCTTAATTTCTGCAAAACCATCCGCGACAGGATCGAAGCGGAGATCAATCCCGACCCGCCTGCAATGATCAATAAAGGAGGTATAATGCGGAAGGGGGTGAACGGGCATCTCGACGAACTCCGGAACATTGCATTTTCTGGAAAGGATTACCTGAAGCAGATCCGGGAAAGGGAAATGGAAAGGACCGGGATCCCTTCGCTCAAGATAGGGTACAACAACGTCTTCGGTTACTATCTTGAAGTCACGAATGCCCATAAGGAAAAGGTCCCATCCGAATGGCACCGGAAACAGACGCTGGTAAATGCCGAGAGGTACATAACCGAAGAGCTGAAAGAATACGAACAGAAGATACTCAA
>CAZXWD010000044.1:15040-23370 GCA_964644135.1 uncultured Bacteroidales bacterium
ACAGAGAAGGAACAGGTACTGATCATTACCGGGCCGAACATGTCGGGTAAATCGGCACTGCTGAGGCAAACGGCCCTTATCGTGCTCCTTGCTCAGATGGGGTCCTTTGTCCCGGCAAGCAGCGCCAGGATAGGCATGGTCGACAAGATATTCACCCGTGTAGGGGCTTCGGATAACATCTCCTCCGGCGAATCGACCTTCATGGTGGAGATGAACGAAACAGCAAGCATCCTTAACAATATTTCGAGCAGGAGCCTCATCCTTCTCGATGAAATAGGACGTGGCACCAGTACTTATGACGGTATCTCGATTGCCTGGGCAATCACCGAGTTCCTGCACGACCATCCGGCGTTCCGCCCTAAAGTGATGTTCGCAACGCACTATCATGAACTGAATGAAATTGCCGCCACCAGGAAAAGGGTGAAAAATTATCATATTTCCATAAAAGAAATAGGAAATGAGATAATTTTCCTCCGGAAGCTGAAAAAAGGAGGCAGTGAACACAGTTTCGGGGTGCACGTGGCAAAGATGGCAGGAATGCCCCCAAAGGTGATCGAAAGGGCAAAGTTGCTCCTGAAAGTGCTGGAACAGTCACACACCAGCGAGGAGATCACAAGAAAGTCGAAGGAACTCAGCGGAAAAACAACGGGCGAGATGCAGCTCAGCTTCATCCAGCTCGACGACCCGCTCCTCTACCAGATCAAGGAGGATATCTTAAATACCGATATTGACACCCTTACTCCCGTGGAAGCCCTTATGAAGCTGAATGAGATCAAGAGACTTTTGAATAGCTAGAGTTTAGAGCTTAGAGTTAAGAGTTTAGATAATAAAATGCTATGCTTCATGTAATAATTAACATGAAGTGAAAAAGCTAGCAGCCATCAGCCCACAGCTAATAGCCTTATCTTTGCTGTGTGAAATCCTATAAAGAAACACTGGACTTTTTATACTCGCAGCTTCCGATGTTCCAGCGTATCGGTCCGGCCGCCTATAAGACTGACCTCACCAATACAAGCCAGATATGTGAGAGGCTCGGCAACCCGCAGGATGGGATAAGGTTTGTCCATATTGCCGGAACTAACGGCAAGGGCAGTGTTTCACATTTCCTTGCTGCCATCCTGCAGGCAGCAGGATACAAAACAGGACTTTATACCTCCCCGCACCTTAAAGATTTCAGGGAACGTATCCGGATCAACGGCAAGATGATCTCTGAGCAGGAAGTCACAGACTTTGTTGATGAGAACAGGGACCGGCTATACGACATCCACCCTTCTTTCTTCGAATACACTTTCGGGATGGCGCTGGAGCACTTCAGGAAAAATGAGGTCGACATTGCCGTACTTGAAACAGGCATGGGCGGACGGCTTGATTCTACAAATATTGTGAAGCCCCTGCTATCGGTCATCACAAACATTGGAATGGACCATACAGCTTTCCTGGGTGATACAATGGAAAAGATAGCGAAGGAAAAGGCGGGGATCATAAAGGCGGAGATACCTGTAGTTATAGGAAAGAGACAGGAGAAAGTGTCAGGCGTTTTCAGGGAAGCAGCCCTCAGGGCAGGTTCACCTGTCGTCTTCGCCGATCTGCATTACAAACTGATCCGCACCGGCAAAATGACAAAAGACGGCCTGCTGGATGTAGAATTTGAGGTTGCGCCTTCCGGTGAAAAGATCAAGCTGCTTTCCGGTTTGCCCGGAAAATACCAGGCTGAAAACCTGGTTACCGTGCTTGAATCGTGCCGGATGCTGAATGAAATGGGGTTCAGAATATCACGGAAAAACATTGAAACAGGAATAAAAGAGGTTCAGTCATTGACCGGCATCAGGGGCAGGTGGCAGGTACTGGGCAAATCCCCGCTTGTGATATGTGACATAGGCCACAACGAAGACGGCATCAAGGCAGTGCTGGAGCAATTGAAAACCATTGAATACAACAAACTCCATATTGTTTTCGGCACCGTGGGCGACAAAGACCCTTCAAATATCTTACGGCTGCTGCCCGGGGATGCGGCCTATTATTTCTGCAGGGCAAAGATCCCCAGGGCAATGAATGAAAATACGCTGAAAGAGCATGCCACACAGGCAGGACTGAAAGGCGAAGCTTACGGGAGTGTCGGAAAAGCGTATGAAGATGCATTGAAAAATGCCTCTGATAACGACCTGGTCTTTATTGGGGGAAGCACGTTTGTGGTTGCGGAAGTGTTGCAGGATTGATCAACCCCCGCTGATCATATGCAGCACGGTAACATCGTCGCCGTCTTTGATCACGGCTTCATCCCTTTTATCTTTCTTCACCAGTTTACCGTTGATTTTGGTAACGAGCAACCTGAAAGTGTAATTCTTCAGTTTCAGCAACTCCGATACGGTCAGGGTATCTGCATCTATCCTCTCTTTGCGATTATTCAGTGTTATTTCCATAGATACGTCAAATAGTTGTTTTTAGTCGTTCTTTATATCATCATCCGCCTCATTCAAATCTACTTCACCCAGCAGGATCTCAAGCACCTGGTTTGCCTCCATATTTGCAACAATGCCAACCCTTGGCCCGAGCGGCGGCAGAGAGGCGCTGGTCTCCGAAACCTCGTCGCCACAAATGTAAAGGTTCCCCGACTGCCGCATTCGAAGTGCGTTATTCCTTCCCCATCCGGCAAGCCCTACGGCAGTGACGATCTGTTTATCAGGCATTTTCTCCAGTACGGTCTCCACCAGCATCATCTTCTCCTCTCCCAGGTCAAATGCTTCCACGATTACATCACATTTACCGAAAATCGACAGAACGTTTTCTTCATCTATCTTCACGTCGTGTGCCTCAACCCGGACTCCCGGGTCGATCTTCAGGATGTTCTCCCTCAGGGCATATACCTTCTTCCTCCCTATCTGGTCGAAAAAAAAGTATTGCCTGTTGAGGTTCGACCTGTCAACAGTGTCAAAATCGGCAATTATGAGCTTGCCGATGCCAACGCGGGCCAATGATACCGCACAGTTCGAGCCCAATCCCCCGCAACCTGCAATACCCACGGTTGCAGCTCTCAGTTTAGCATAAATATCTTCCATGGCTGACTTAACTCGCTATAGAACACAAAAATACGATTTATGTCAGAACCGGTGAAATTTATACCGTTTCCAAATAACTCATTACAGAATTCGAAAGATCATGTAATAACCTGATCTTCAAAACCAATTTCGATATGCAAAGGTCTGCATATGGCTAATTATCAACCTTTAAGGTCACAGCTTAATCAAAATTTATACTTTTGTATTGTTAATTATTAAACAATAGAAAAATCTGCCTGATATGGATACTGAAACTATAAATAAAACTCAGAAAGTGCTCAATGAATGGTCGTACGACTGGAAACCACTGGAAAAGGGTTACACAGACAAGATATTATACGTAAATGTCGGATCGGCAGAGATAAAGGAAAAGGATGTCCCGCCTGTTGTAAAGGAAAAGTTCATCGGGGGAAGGGGTTATGGGCTCAGGCTGCTGTGGGATGCCACAAAGCCCGACACAAAATGGAATGACCCTGAAAATGAGATCAATATTTCCTCAGGGCCAATTGGTGGGATAACCCAGTACTCAGGGACGGGAAAATCGATCTGCGTTTCACTTTCTCCTTTGACCGACATACCCATCGACAGTAACGTAGGAGGGTTTTTTGGTCCGTTCCTTAAGTTTGCCGGGTTCGATGCAATGGAGATCCAGGGCAAGGCCGAAAAAGATGTGATCGTATTCATAGATGGGGTAAACCATAAGGTGACCATAAGTGAAACAGACATTGAAGAGGTCGACAGCCACCTCCTCGCCGAAAGACTTACCGAGATCTATGCCGATGACGACAAGGACAAGAAGAACATCGGGGTGGTAAGCACTGGAGCGGCAGCCGAACACTCGAACATCGGCATGCTGAACTTCTCGTTCTACGACCCGAAAAGGAAACTGGTAAGGCTGAAACAGGCAGGCCGCGGGGGTATAGGTACTGTTTTCAGGGACAAGAAGATCCGTGCAATGGTTGTCAAGATCCCGGGCGTAAAAGGTAACCTGAACCACGTAGTAGACCTCGATGCCATTATTGAAAGAGGTAAACGGTTCAATAAAGAGATGCGTGAGCTCGACGACAGCCAGGCGGAGATGAGGACAAAGGGCACGGCCCACCTGGTCAACATCATGAACGACTACGATCTGCTGCCAGTGGATAATTACAAATACGGCAGCCATCCCGAAGCCAACGCAATCCATTCGGAAGTATGGAAAGCCCGTTTTACGCAAGGTATCCCCGACGGATGCTGGATCGGTTGCAATATGTCCTGTGCCAAGGGAGTGGATAATTATGAACTCCGCACAGGACCGTACAAAGGACAAAAAGTTATAGTTGACGGGCCGGAATACGAGAACGCCGGCGGACTGGGCTCCAACTGCGGGATTTTCAGTCCTGATTATATCATAGAAGCTAATTTTTACTGCGACACATACGGCATCTGCACAATCTCGTGGGGCACTATCGTGGCCTTCCTTATGGAATGCTATGAAAACGGCATCCTTAACGAAGAACGCACAGGCGGCCTGAAACTCAACTTCGGCAATGCCGATTCGGCCATGGAACTGCTGCACCTGCTTGCACGTGGTGAGGGTTTTGGTGTAGTTGCCGGGCTGGGTGTAAGGAAAGCCAAAGAGATGTTCATTGAAAAAGGATGGGGCGATCCCGAATTCCTGAAAGATATCGGGATGGAAAACAAAGGGCTTGAATATTCAGAATACGTCAGCAAGGAATCACTTGCCCAGCAGGGCGGATTTGCATTAACGAACAAAGGCCCTCAGCACGATGAGGCATGGCTGATCTTCATGGATATGGTGAACAACCAGATACCCTCTTTTGAAGACAAAGCCGAAGCACTTCACTATTTCCCGATGTTCCGCACCTGGTTCGGGCTTGTGGGGCTTTGTAAACTTCCCTGGAACGATGTGGAGCCTGTAAACAATGCGGAAACTGATGAACCTGCCAAAGTGCCCGAGCACGTCGATAATTATGTGACCATTTTCAAAGCGGTTACCGGCAAACCTTTCGACAAAGAAGAGATGATCAGGCAATCGGAAAGGGTGTACAACTTCCAGCGCATCTTCAACATCAGGAGGGGCTATGGATTGAGGAAACACGATGCCCAGCCTTTCAGGGCGGCAGGTCCGGTTACCATTGAAGAATATGAATCACGTGCCGAAAGGTACGATACCCAGCTCAAGGAAAAGCTGGGAGTGGATCCCGAAGGAAAGACCACTGAAGAGAAAATGAAGATACTCAGGGATTACCGCGAAGACCAGTACGAACAACTGGTCGATGCAGTATATTTCAGAAGGGGATGGAACAAGAACGGCGTTCCTAAAATTTCCCACCTGAAGGAACTTGGAATGGACCTTCCTGAACTCATCGAGGTGGTCAAAGACCTCCAGGACGACTAACCATTAAACCAGAATTCAGATAATTCCTGCCATCTCCGGAAACGGGGATGGCTTTTTTGCTGGCTGATGGCTGTTAGCTGTTGGCTGTTGGATATATAACATTTTATCAATTGATCCAGCCAACAGCCATCAGCCAAAAGCCAAAAGCTATTTAATGTGAGTGCTCTTCGATCATTTCAATGGGCTTGCCGAAATAGGCCAGCTCGAACTTGTCGACAGTCTCCCTCATCTTATCGATCCATTGCTGTTCAAGGGTCTGTTTCGACTTCATGGAATAGATGAGAAGCTCATGCATGAGGGTGAGCTGTGAGATGTATTTGTCGTATGCTTCTTCGTCACCCTGCCCGGCAGGCTTGATACGCTGGGTCATGAAATACTGGTCGGCAATATGCTGTATTTCCTTTGCATGGTATTCTTTTGTATTGATCCACCTTACAAGCTGGTTGTAATTGATCTCATCGGCCTCCTGGAGTTCCTTGATCTGGTTCATGGCCTTTTCGATGGTGGTAATGTGTTCCTCGATGATCTGGATGCGCATCTTATCATCATAAATGCCACAGGGCACCTCGCAATGCGCATAGAGCTTCGATCCTGCAAATGAAAATACTATCACTAATACTAAAAACTGTACAAAATTTTTCATGGTATTAAAGTTTTGGTTTTCTATTAAAGGTTTTCGACCGGCTTATTGTTCACATGAAGGTACGATAAATTGTTTATAATTTCAATCCATAATACTTACTTTTGCCCTCCGTTATGTGTATGAATACATATCGAAAAAAGAACAGGACAGAAAATGAAAAGGCCCAAAGCAAGCAGATTCGAAATATTATTGAACTATAAGCTGTGGCTGTCGTCGATAACCGGGGAAGGCATTATTGAGGAAGACCGTTACAGCCTGCTGAAAAAGATAAATGATCACAATTCCCTCAGGAAAGCTGCAGAGGAGATGGGAATAAGCTACCGTAAAGCCTGGGGCGACATAAAAAAGGCCGAAGAGCTCATCGGCTACCAGCTTGTCGAGAGTGTGCGGGGCGGCAAGGAAGGGGGCAGAACAACCCTCACGCCCAAAGCGATAAAATTGCTGGAAGCTTATGACGCCCTCCATACAAGGATGGACGATGCCGTTGAGAAAGCTTATGAGGAGTTCAGGAAAAAAGCCGGGAACATCGGTCAGTGATCATCATAATTGTCTTTCTATCTACAAAACCAGTTTAGCAAAAGAAAAATCAAAATATCAATAAGTATGGACCATAACATTGCAGATGCACTCAAACAGCTCAACATAAAAGATGTCAATCACGGAGCCCACAACGGCCGTGAATGGTTTATAACCGGAGGTGAAAAGCTTGAATCGCATTCCCCTGCCGACGGTAAACTGATAGGATTGGTAAACCAGGGGACCTGGGATGATTATGAAAAACTGATCGGGCAGGCAGAGGCAGCTTTCAGGACCTGGCGGGTGATGCCGGCGCCTAAACGCGGGGAGATAGTAAGGCAGATCGGGAATGAACTCAGGAAATACAAGGAACCATTAGGCAGGCTGGTCTCTTACGAAATGGGAAAGATCTACCAGGAGGGCCTTGGCGAGGTCCAGGAAATGATCGACATCGCCGACTTTGCCGTTGGTCTTTCGAGGCAGCTCTACGGGTTTACAATGCACTCCGAACGCCCCGGACACAGGATGTACGACCAGTACCATCCCCTGGGTGTGGTTGGGGTGATATCAGCCTTTAACTTTCCGGTGGCAGTGTGGTCGTGGAATGCCATGATCGCACTGGTATGCGGTGATGTGGTCCTGTGGAAGCCCTCTTCCAAAGTACCGTTGAGCGCTGTAGCCGTGCATAATATCATTCAAAAAGTATTTGAAAAGAACGACGTGCCACCCGGTGTGCTCAACCTCATTGCCGCAAGCTCCAAATATGTGGGCGATGATTTCCTGGCCGATAAAAGAGTGCCCCTCATCTCTGTTACCGGATCCACACCCGTCGGTAAAAGGGTCGCAAGGATCGTGGGTGAAAGGCTTGGGCGTACCATCCTGGAACTGGGCGGGAACAATGCCATCATCGTTTCGCAGTACGGCAACAAGAACATGGCATTAAGGGCCAGTATGTTCGGGGCAATCGCAACGGCAGGACAGCGTTGCACCTCAACCAGGAGACTGATCATCCATGATTGCATGTACGATGTTTTCAAGGAGAAACTGGTAAAAGCCTACGAACAGATCAAGGTGGGCCATCCGCTGGATGAGGAAACCGTAGTGGGCCCGCTGGTCGACAGGAAAGCGGTCGACACTTTCGTAAAAGCCCAGGAAACCATAAAGGAACAGGGTGGCAAGATCATTTACGGCGGACAGGTACTGGAAGGAGAAGGATATGAGTCAGGCTGTTACGTTGTTCCCTGTATTGCAGAAGTGGAAGGGAACCTCCCGATAGTGAAGGAAGAAACCTTTGCCCCCATTCTCTACCTTATGAAATACAAAACCATTGAAGAGGCCATCGAGATCCACAATGATGTGCCCCAGGGGCTTTCTTCGGCCATCTTCTCAAAAAATGTGCTTGAGACCGAGAAATTCCTATCGCACGAAGGTTCCGACTGCGGCATCGCCAATGTGAACATAGCCACAAACGGAGCCGAGATAGGTGGCGCATTCGGTGGCGAGAAAGAGACCGGCGGCGGCAGGGAATCAGGGTCCGATTCATGGAAGGCATATATGCGCCGGCAGACGAACACCATCAACTACAGCACTGACCTGCCACTGGCGCAGGGGATAAAGTTTGATGTAATAGACTGATAATTTAATATGTATGATTTAAGAATTAAGTATTAATGAAAAAGTTAGGTTTAATTGTTATTTGTGCTTTTGTTATGAC
>CAZXWD010000045.1:0-8264 GCA_964644135.1 uncultured Bacteroidales bacterium
TTTCTTTACTGAGCCTCTGAGCACCTGCGCTCCTGAGCTCTCTTCCCCCTTCTTATCCTCCTATTTTCTTCTCCGTGCTCCCGCGCCCCTGAGCTACTGAGCCCCTGCGCCTCTGAGCCTCTCTTGATAATCGATAATCACTAATCGATAATTATTCATTAACGCCATGTTTTCCCTCACTGACTATACTTAAACCCCAGCCTCTTCCCCTTCACCTTTGTTTCGTAGGTGAAGTTCTTCAGGTCGGCCATGGTCACGGTCCCGGCCATTTCCGGGGTCCTTTCGTCAGGACTGAGCAAGGCCATCCGCAGGTTCTGCCTCCTGATGGTCTTTTCAACTATCTTCCTTACCGAACGGGCATTGCCGAAGAATTTGTTCCTGATTTGGTAGAGGTAGTCAAGGTATTGTTTGAGGTGCCCGGCGGCTTCTTTATCGAGCGTAAGGTCAGCCGCGGCAAACATGTTCTCAGCGATCGTAAAGAGCTCTTCCGAACTGAAATCCCTGAAATGGAAGGTCTGTTCGAACCTCGACTGGATCCCGGGGTTCGATTCAAGGAACTGGTCCATTGGGTCGGGATAGCCGGCCACGATAATGCCAAACTCCCCCCTCTTGTCTTCCATCTGCTTGATGATGGTGGCCACAGCCTTCTTCCCGAACTGCGGATTATGTCCTTCGGTGAGGGAATAGGCCTCGTCGATGAAAAGCAAGCCTCCCATGGCCTCGGTGATCCGCTCCCGGGTCTTCAGGGCCGACTGGCCAATGTACCCTGCGATCAGGTCGCTGCTGTCGGTTTCCACCAGGTGTCCTCGTTCGAGAATGCCCAGCGATTTATAGATATTCCCAAGGATGCGGGCCACGGTGGTCTTTCCCGTGCCCGGGTTGCCCTTGAAGATCGAATGGACCGGAAAGGCATTGCGCACGTCTTTTCCGATCTCCCGGTAATACCGCACCAGCTTGATCATGTCCCTTACATCCTGCTTGATCGTTTCGAGTCCGGTCAACTGGTCGAACTCTTTCAATGTTACTGCCAGCAGCTCCTCATCCGTCGGGATGTCGATATAGGTTTTCTTCTTCTCTTTGAAGACTTCCTCGATATCCTCTTTCTGAATGGTGGTGATGGCTTCCTGGCTGATCTCTGTCTTCTCGCGCTCTTCCATCACCCTTACACCCATGTTGATCTTTGCATCGGCCACCAGGCTGTGCACCAGCCTGGCATTGCCGAAGGTCTTGTCGCGCTTCCTGTAAAGCCGCATGAGCTCCAACTCGAAGGTTTTTTTTGCCTCTGAAGATAACTTGACCTTCTTTTTCTTTGCAGCATAATCGGCTATTTTCATCAATTCGCCAGGCGAGAAGTCCTCGAAGTCAAAATAATGCTTGAACCTTGATTTCAGGCCCGGGTTCGAGTTGATCATCTCCATGGTCTCGGCAGGGTAACCGGCCACCATGATGGCTATGTCGCCGGGGCCGTCGCTCATCTCGGTGATCAGGGCTGCAATGGCCTCCTGGCCGAAGTCGTTCTCAACCCCTTTCCGGTAAAGCATATATGCTTCATCAACGAAAAGGACCCCGCCACGGGCCTTCTTGATCTCTTCCTTGGTCTGCCCCCCGGACTGCCTCACGTATCCCGATACCAGGTCGTTGCTCTCCACCAGGTGTACATGCCCTTTCGAGAGCAGCCCCATGGCATTGTATATTTTCCCAAGCAGTTTCACCACGGTCGTTTTACCCGTCCCGGGATTCCCGGTGAATACGCTGTGCAGGTTGATCTTCTCTTCCTCCTCGATGCCCATCTCCTTTCGCATTCTCAGGAAATCGAGGTAAGCGATATGCTCCCTGATCTGCTCTTTGACAGTAGGCAGCCCGACCAGTTCATCCAGTTCTTTAAGAGCTGCCTTTAGCTGCTCTTTCTTTTTGGCAGCTTCGATCTTTTCCTTTTCCTCGACAGGCATATCCGATTCAGTTTTGGGGCCCCGGTACGACCCGGTATCCTCTTCACTGCTTTTCATTTCTTTCTCATCCCTGATATCCGGGGATACATCAGGCTTAACTTCATTGCCCACTGAAAAGGCCACGCTGGCCACTATGGCCTCCTGGAATTCCACCTCAAGGATGTAATTGTCGGGCAACCAGTTGTTGTAGCTCTTGTTCCCCCAGCCCTGGTTGATCGTGAAAATACTGTCGCCGGGGGTTTCTTCGATAATGTATTGCTTCGAAGGGATGCGCCCTATCAGCTCCCTCGATTCGTCATAGAAATTAAAGAAGAATTCCGACAGCCAGTCTTCCCTTATCTGGTTGGCAAAGCGGAATTCAGCCCAGATGTACCTGGTTTTGGAAGTATCGAATTTTTTCAGGTACTCCCTGTCGTTTTCAGGCACAAGCTCATCAGCCCCCTCATACAGCTTCAGCGAAACCACATCAAAGTACTCGTTGATGCCTTCTTCGTGTATCCCATGCTCTTCGATGTAAAACTTGATCTCACCAACCTTGTCGCCATCTATGGATGCCTCCCACAGGTAATCCCCCTTCCTCCAGAATTTGCCCAGCTCATCGTCACCCCATCCTTTGGTGATATAAACTGTGTTTTCATCTTTGCTGATGGTAAATTCTTCGTTAATGGTACACTTTACCGTATCCTTCTCACCCTCCTTCAGGTTCCAGGCCTTGAACTCTATATTGGTTTTCCAGTCGGCTTCATCAAACTTCTTGTTATAGAATGATAATTCTGCGCCGAGGTATTTCAGCTCCCACCTGTCGAACACCTGCCGGTAACGGCTTAAACCGTTGCTGGCACTGTCCCAGTCGAAGGCCCTGAGTGAGTTGAACTTGTAATTCTTCGTGTCTTTATTGTCGCGGCTTTTATCTGAGTCGGAATCCTTGGAAAACAGCATATCAAAAGGTATTTGATCAAAGCATCAAATTTATGATTTATAATTTCAACACTTATTGATAAATCCCTGAATTAAACATATAGAGCTCTAATCTATTCCTTTTCTAAATTAGGCGCTGATACCGTCAGGGCACCATTATTGCTTATTTTAGCGAAAAACCACTAATTTACCGGCCCAGTTGATGCTTAAGAGATTTGTTGCAGATTACCCGAACGAAGAACTTGCCAGGAACGAAGACCTTCTTGAAGATGCCTACCGGGATTATCCCTATTCGATGATCTCCATCCTTGAGACTTATGAAGAATTCGTGAGCCAGCAGAATTATTTCAAGGCCTTCATCCGGAGCATGAATTTCATAGAAATAGCCCTTCAGTATGGCTCTAGCGTTATGCTGAGCCTCATAAAGGAGCGAAAAATAGCTTTTGATGAAACCTTGCAGAACGTCACTGGCAAGATCGTTTCAAAGCCCCTTTCGATGGGCGACTGGATCAACGACATCTTCATCGTACTGCTGAAAAAAAGCATTGAGCTGATACCCGACGAGCCTTTCATCAATTCGCTGGATGAGGTCCTGCTTGAGCCTAAGGGAAATGTCCTCCAGGGATGGAGCTCCAGGAAGGGCGAAGAATTCCAGGCAATCAGCTATTTCAGGAACAAGTATGTGGGCCACGGTATGCTCCTCTCGGAGGAAAAGTACCAGTTACTGCTGGAAACCCTGGAGCCAAGGGTATTCAAAATCCTGGAAGCTTTTCAGCCGCTTGCCAATTACACCACCTTCAGTGTGGTTGAGATCATCAACGACGAGGAGAAGCCGGGTGAGTACCTCGTCGTGCCGCTCAAGGGCAGCCAGTTGCCGAGGCCGCAGGCCATAGCCTCCGATGAGAAAATAGAAGAGGGAAAGTACTACCTGGTAAAGCGTAAAGTCCGCAGGTTCGATCACATAAAAACCGGGGAGCTGATCCCGGTTACCCCCTTCGTCATCTACCAGCCGGTTGTTGAGGATAAAGTGGATGATGAGAAGACCACCTTCGTGTTCCAGTCGGTGAAACAGGGGAACCTGAAGCGGCTGGAATATGTATCACCCCATCCCGGCGCCGAGAAGCGGGAGACCGAATTGTTCAAGGAGCTTTTCAGGACCTTCCTCGAAGAGGCCCTGGGCAAAACGGTGGTCGGGAAGAACTATAAGATCGAGTTGATCAAAGGCAAGACCTGGGAGGAATACCTCGAGAGGTTCCAGGCCCAGGCAAAAAAATTCCTCGGCCAGATGAAGGCCGAAAAATACGATCCCGGTCTTTATGTTGAGCGCAAAGCGATAAGGGAGGTGTATGACAGCTTCCTGGAAATGGAGGATAAAAGGGCCTTTGTATTGCTGGGCAGCGCCGGTTCGGGAAAGACCAACATGATCTGTAAACTGGCTGAAGATGCCATCAGTGAAAGCTATCCCGTGGTGGCCTTCAACAGCAGCATATTTTCGGGTATCAGTGTCGGGAAAAAGTTTGAGGAGATCCTCGATGAAAAGGTTTCCAGGGTCGGCAAGTCGCTTGAAGAGATGAACAAAATGGCTGCCGGGAAAGGGAAAAAGATCATCCTGCTCTTCGATGCCATCAACGAGTGCCTCGAGTATGAAGGCAAAAAAGACGGCAACGGTCCCGTGGAACTGCTCAGGGATATCGACAGGTTGCTCGTACACGAGGGATACTCTAATTTCAGGGTGCTGATCACCTGCCGCACCTATACCTGGGAAGAGGCCATCCGGAACCAGAAAGAAACACTCAACCTTGGTTGCTATCTTACTTTGGATGACATCCCGGGGGCAAGCGAAGATGAGAACTTCACGCTCAAGGGGTTCACGGAGGAGGAATTCAGGGAGGCATACCCGAAGTATGCAGCGAAATTTGAACTGCAGACCGGCCTCGAAACACTCATAGAGCCCGATTTTGCCTTCACCCGGGCACGCCTCTCCGATCCCCTGGTGCTGAAAATAGCCAGCCAGATCTATGCCGGGGCGCCGCTGCCCGTAAAGCTCAGCCAGCTCGATTCGGTGAGGCTCTTCTCAAGCCGCCTCGAAAATATCGAATCAGGGGAAGACGGGGAGCAACAGGTATATATCCTGAAAGAGTTCACAAGGGCCATGAAATCGAAGCGTACCGACTCTATCAGGCTGAACAGCCTGTACACGGCCTTCAAGAAAGAAAAGGACGAGCTTCATGATTTCACACTCGAATTATTCGACGAAGACATTGCCCTGTGGAAGAGGCCTGCGAAACAACTGTTGGGTTCAGGGATCCTTCGCATCGACAGGACCCCCAAATATCCCGAGCTCAGGTTCACCTACGAGCGCTTCCATGAGTATATGTATGCCAATGTTTTTTATGAGGAGGAATCGGAAAAGGTAACGGAAGGGCTGCCTGTCCCTGCTTCGGCTTTTGAGGAGGAGCTGAAGGAAATGAAAGGGTATGCTGTTATCGACGGCGCCCTGAGGCATGCCCTGGTAATGGACTATGAAGAAACCGGTGGCGATCCCTCAACCCTGATCGACCTGGCCAACAGCACGGTTTACGGTGCAGCACAGCTTGTGATGAACACCCTCAATTCGCTCATAGTGGATAATTACGAGGAGGTGTGCCGGCTTATCAGCAAGCTGCTGAAGCACAAAGCTGCGCAAATGCAGCCTGTTTCGGAGGAGCTGGAAAAGAAAGAGCTGCTTGTAGAGGAGGGCATTAAGGGCAAGAAAAAGTTATCCGAAGAAGAAATAAAAACCATAAATGAGGAGATCGAAAGCCTGCATGCCGAGCTCCGGCCGGTCATCCAGGTAAGGAAGATCGCCGTGCAGGTCATCTATGAAATATTCAAGTCGCCGGTATTCTCTAAAAATTTGTACGAAGGAAAATATTCACCCTTCGGGCTTTTATGGGAAGCCATGGGAGACCCGATGGCGAAGGTGCGCGACAATGTGTCGCTCTACATCTACTACATCTCAAAGTATGATGTGGATATCGGTAAGCGCATCCTCAGCCATCTCTCTTCAAAGATCCTCGACACCTCATTATTATCCCTCGCCAGGGGCTCCAAGAGGAAGGAGTTCCAGCAATCGTACGTTGAGCCTGCCGGCCGGCTAAGCCTGCTGATGGTGATAGAGGGGCTGGTACAGAACAACGACTATGAAATAAGCGATGAGATAAAAGCTACCTGGCGGGAGATCCTGAAAAAGCTCACGCTGAAGTTCTCGCTCATCAAGATCGTGATGCCGTTCCTGAAGTTCTTCCTGCGCAGGCAGGCAACTGTCCAGGTGGAATACGTGAACAACGGCATTGAGTACCAGCACTTCTGGGAAGCCATACCCGAAAGCGGCGGGGAGGATACCTGGAACAGGGGCTCCTTCAGGTCCCTCATACCTTACCTGGATCCGTCAAAAGAAGGACTGGAAAAGCATTACAAAGCGATCAGCGAAGGGATCGATACAGGTGATGCCTTCAGTTATTTCCTCATCGAAAGGGTGCTGGTCACACAGGGCTGGGCGGCATGGGACAGGATCAAACCTTTGGTTATGGAAGTGGTCGGCAAACCGCCTGACCATGAGTGGCTCGATTACATGCAAATGTCGATGCTCTACGTCTTGTTCCACAGCATTGAAAAGTCGGATGAGCTGAATGATGAAGCCTTTGATGTGTTTTCAGAACTTACCGAAGAGTGGTCGGAACGTTGCAGGGGGCTTTTTTATGCCCACAGGAACCGGCAGGCCAACAAAGGGCAGCCATACAAGCAGTACCCCCTGAACTGGTACGGAGCCGCTTACTGCAAGCACTTTGGCGATGGCGGCACCAGGCCCGGCGACCCCTATCCGCTGCCGGTTTTCAGGAACCTGATCGATAAGGCATTTGAAGAAGAGGACAAGGAACTGCTCTATTACTGCCTCGAGAACATTGCCACCCTCGTTACCGATTTCAGCAGGCCGCAAAGCGCAATACAGCTTTTTGAGTACGTGATAAGCTTGTTCGGGCATGAATCGGAGATCAGGGCTTTCGACAGGCAGGAAACCGAAAGGGAAGAGCATAAAAAAGACCTGAGAACCTTTTTGTGCAGCATGATCGGGACCATCAAGAGCTATTACCCGAAAGAGGTGGCCTACTTCATACAGCACAAGCTGGTCAATTCGGGCTTTCCCGATATGGAGCGTTTCAGGGAAGACCTGGTCAACTATAACCAGTCGCACGAAAGCATAGGGGACCTCTTAACACATAAATTCGGTAACTTTATCATCTGGGGCTTGTTGCACGACAAAGAGGTAAGCCGTTTCTTCATGGATGCCTTCATGGTCGGGGCGGAGGTGAAGGATTATTTCGGCTGGTTCGATGGTGTGGTCAGGTTGTCGTTCAACAGGCTGTTCGGGATTAAAGTATAGCTATGAGAAAAACAATAATCACAATCACCATCTCCCTCGGGGCCATCCTTATGCTGATCCTTATCTTCATACCTTTTGGCTTCCAGGGGATACAAAACGAAACTGGCGACATGACCGGTCATGAAATTGAGATCGTTGCCCACAGGGGGGCATCGGGTGTTGCACCTGAAAATACCCTGCCGGCAATCGACCTGGCGCTGGAGGCCGGGGCCCATTACATTGAGATCGATGTACACCTGACCAAAGACAACCGGTTGGTCGTGATCCATGACAATACCGTCAACCGCACTACGGATGAAAAGGGGAAGATATCAGAGATGACTTATGAAGAGATCAGTGAACTGGAAGCAGGTAGCTGGTTCGATGAAAGGTTCAGGGGCGCTAAAATACCCCTGCTCGAAGAAGTAATGGAACGGGTTGATGGCAGATCGAAGTTGCTGATCGAGATCAAGAAAAAGAGAAGCCAGTACAAAGGGATCGAGAAAGAGGTCATAGGCCTGATCAGGAAATACGATGCAACGGCCTGGTGCGAGGTGCAGTCGTTCAACGACAAGGTGCTGGAGACCATGCACGCTGAAGCCCCGGATATCAGACTGCACAAGCTGATCGTGTTCAAATACCGGTTCCTGCCCTGGGTGTTCGATGGAGGCTTGACCCGGTTCAGCCTGGAGAAGTATTCCCACATCTATTCCTTCAACATGCACAACCAGTCGTTCAACAAAGCATTCGCCCGCATGCTCCATGAGAACGGCAAAAAGGTTTTCCTCTGGGGCTTCTGCGATAAGGACCCCTGCATGCCGCTGAAGTCCGGACTGTGGGATGGCATTATCACCGATTACCCTGCTGAATACATATCGCTGCTGCACGAAGAGAACCAGGAATGATTCAATTCAGCTCTGATTCTTCTTCAAATCATCCTGACTGATATCAAGCAAGAATTTTCTGCGCAGCAAATCAACATCAATAACTATGAT
>CAZXWD010000045.1:8364-11936 GCA_964644135.1 uncultured Bacteroidales bacterium
GCCAACCCCGTATTCCCCGTCAGGGGATCAACAAAAAACCGTGGATCACCCCTCGATAATGGCATGCTTCTCCCAAAACCCTGAATTTTTCCTGAACTCCTCTTCCGTTTGATTCTCCCGGTCGGGGAAAGGTGGGGCATACGTACCGGGAAAAACCGTGGCGATGTAATTTTCTTCCCCCGTTATCTCAATAAGATGCATTTCCCAGGTCGGCACAGGCGGGATACCCCCGATCACTTTCACTATGTGGTCCCCTCTTTTTTCTTCCTTTAACAATTCCTTCTCTTCTTCCGTAAGGTCATCAAAGGACACCAGGTAGCACTGGCCAATACCCTCCGGATACTGACTTCTCTCAAAATGAAAAGAGTATACCCTCCTGCCGGGATGTAGCAAAATTTCGCATTTTCCCCTCTCGATCAGCGAACTTATTTTATTCCAGAGGATAAGCGGGTTTGGAGCAAACGAATAAAGGAACCTGGAACCCTGAATATCCAGTTGCTCCCTCACCTCTTCTCGGCTGTAGCCCGAAACCGAAAGGAACGTTTCGAGGTAATCGTCGTCAACCCTGTTGAAGTGCCTCAGCAGGTGGAACTGCAATTCATTTGTCAGAGCCGGCGCTTTCTCCATTTACGGAAGTTTTTCCAGTAATTTTTCAGAAGGAATACCAGCAGCAGTATGGTAACACCCACAGTCAACGAAACACTGATGGTAACGTAGGATCTGTCGGAGTTGAAGAATATCTTGTTGAACCACTCCGACAGGTCCCAGATGATGGAAAAGACCGTGAGCAGGGCGATGATGGTCAGCACATTGTTAATGCTCTTGTCGCGGCGGCTTTTCTCCACATTGTTTGCCCGTTCGATGCTTGTTTGCAACTGAGAGAGCTCGTCTTCGATATCGAGGCCGTAACGCACTTTGTTATAGATGATCTGTGGCAGAAAATTGAAGGTTATCTGCTTCAGGTTGAAGTACTTGTCGAATTCATAGAACTCATCCTCCAGCTTTTGCTTGTTGGTGTCTTCCAGGTAGAACTTTTTATTGATCCTGAAGAGATAATGTTTGATATAGATCGAATGGAGGAAGATCAGGTTGAAATAGGCATTCTCCCAAACAAAATTGTTCAGCACGCCTTTCCTGAAAAGCCCGGTGAAGGAGTCAAAAAGGCACATCCCTTTCCAGTTGTCGAAAACGCTGACGGCATTGTTATCCCATAGCTCCCCGAGGTATTCACCGGTAGGCTGGAACCATGGTACGGTGCCGTCAGCAGAACCAACGGGTGAGCTGGTGGCCAAATCGTACAGGAGGTATTTCTCCTCATCGTCACTCAGTTCCTGGTCGAGTTCCACCAGTGTGAAAGATTTCAGCTTGTTGCCGAATATCAGCATGCTGTCGTGCGTTCCCGTTTTCAGTATGTTGAGGCTCTCCTTTATGAAACCAAATCCATTGAGGGCATTGTTCCGGATATACCCGCTGAGCAGGGTGATATCATCGTAAGTTTCGCCTGAATAATCACATTTGAAGCAGTAGAACGCAATATTTCCCGGGAAAAGGAAAAGGTCCACGTACTCTATCCTGACCTTTTTATTTATAGTTCCTGTTTTTCTTTTGATGGAGATGTCGAAATCCTTGTTGAGTTCTTTTGACAGCCTAAGGGTATGCGCTGCAAAGGCCTCGTTATAGTACTTCTTTTCAGTTTTGGAGTATTCGGGAAAGATGGAGCTGATAAAGCTTTCGTAGTAATAATCGTTGAAAAGCATGAGCATTTCCTGCTCGGAGAGGCCATCGGGGTTGACATGGAACTGCCATTCCCTGAAGCCTGCTGCATTGCCTTCCCTGAGTTTTTTCAGGCTTTTTTCATCATACTCGCAAACGCCGCAGAAAATGGTAAGGGCTTTGGCGCATAGTTGCTTGCTGAGCGGTTGGGACTCTTTTTCTACGTTCATTTTCCTGGCTGGTAATTATGGTTTAATGAAGAAGGCTGAAAGATAGCCAATTTTTCCCGAAGTACCTGATCAGATGTCCAGTTGTTCTTCCAGTTCTTTTATGCAGGCCGGACTGGCATAGAGGCTCTGGAAATAAAGCCCACCCTCCCTGTTGATGTAGGTCTGCAGATAAACCAGCCGGCAACCGTTCTTCACCAATTCGTGGAACTCATGCTCCTCCTGGTTTTCGTTGAAATATTCGCTGTCGGCAAGATCGAACCCCCTTGCGATCAGGTCGCTGGGGAGGAGCAGGAAACCACATTTTTCCAGTCCCCCGATCTTTTTGTCACGTAGCTTTTTATATTTCTTGAATCCTTCAGAAAATTCACCGTAAGCCATAGTTGAATTTTTAGAGGGGGTAAAGGTAGTGAATGAGTTCTGAGTTCTGAGTTTTTTCGTGGTAAGGTTGAAGGATATCCCCTGTTACTTTTCAGATGTTGATCATGCGCGATGCATCTCTGTGTGATTACTAGTCAAAAATCACTAATTTTGAATCGATTTAAATTGAAGATTGATGGAAAATGTATTAATAACCGGTACGGGGAGTTTTATACCGCCGGTTACAGTGACAAACCAGGATTTTGCAAAGAATAAATTTTACGATACAGGCGGTGTGCCCTTCGATATATCCCATGAAGAGATCGCTGAGAAGTTCAGGGCCATAACAGGCATAAGGGAGCGCAGGTATGTTACCGATAATCTTGTGGCTTCTGACATAGCGGCCGAGGCTGCCATGTCGGCCATAGAAGATGCCGGCATTGACAAGGAGAGCCTCGACCAGGTGATAGCTGCCCACAATTTCGGGGATGTGAAAAAGGGCACGATCCAGACGGATATCGTCCCCAGCCTGGCCGCACGCATCAAGCACAGGCTGAGGATCAAAAACCCTTCCTGCGTGGCTTACGATGTTACTTTCGGTTGTCCGGGATGGCTCCAGGGTATCATCCAGGCTGAGGCTTTTATGAGGTCTGGGCAGGCGAAAAGATGCCTGATCGTCGCAACGGAAACCCTTTCACGGGTGCTTGATATGCACGACCGCGACTCCATGATCTACGCCGACGGTGCAGGGGCCTGCGTGCTTGAACTGAAGGAGGGGGACAGGAAAGAGGGCATACTCTCATCGAGCATGGCTTCTTATACCGAAAGGGAGGCATATTTCCTGTACCTTGGAAAGAGCAATATGAATGAGTCGGACCCAAAGGTCAGGTATATCAAAATGTACGGGCGTAAAATATATGAGTTTGCACTCAGGCACGTTCCCGATGCAATGAAGGCCGCTCTCGACAAGGCCGGGGCAGATATCCACGAAGTGAAGAAGATCTTCATCCACCAGGCCAATGAAAAGCTCGACTTCGAAGTGATCAAAAGGTTCTTCCGGCTTTATAAGGTCAGGGAAGTACCCGAAGGAATCATGCCAATGAGTATCCACAAGCTTGGCAACAGCTCGGTTGCAACCATTCCAACCCTGTACGACAGTGTAAGGAAAGGCACCTGTGAAGGGGAGCATGAACTGAATAAGGGCGACCTGGTCCTGCTGGCCTCCGTAGGGGCGGGGATGAACATCAACAGTATCGCTTACCGGTACCAGGG
>CAZXWD010000045.1:12036-13822 GCA_964644135.1 uncultured Bacteroidales bacterium
CAACCACTGTCTCCTCATCAGGCAGGGGAAAAGCCATACTGGTAATTAAGTTCATGCTTTTCACAGCGTCGATAGTGCCTGCCATCGTTGCAGGGGCAATGGCTTACAGCACCGGCAGCTTTTCGCTCATATCCTTCATTCTCGCCGGACTGGGATTGCTTATCGGCCAGGCCGGGGGTGATTACCTCTATTATTACTTCACCCACCGCCATACCGATCCGCGCGATTCACACACAAAGATATTTTCCGGGTGGAAGCCCTTTTTCACGAGTGCACTGCCCGAAAAGCACGGGACACTCATCGCAGGGATCGTTTGCCTGCTGCTCGACCTTGCAATAGGCTATTACTTCTTTACGCAATACGGAATAACAGTTTTGTTGCTGGCACTTGCAGGAGGCATGGTTGCGATTTTCTTCACCCCGCTCATGCTCAGAGGGCTTAAAGAACCTGTTGTATTCGTGACTTTCGGTCCGCTCAGCATGCTGGGGATGTATTTTGTTATGACAGGTGAGCTCAGCTACCTGCCATTGCTGGTTTCATTGCCGGTAGCTTCCCTGGTAACCATAGTGGCATACCTGAAAGGGGCTAAATTTGACGTGAAACAGGAAGGCGACAGCCAGGTTATTGTCAACCTCAACAGGAAAGTGATCATTTACCTTACGGTTTTAGCTTACCTCAGCCTTATCGCCCTGGTAGCAACAGGAATCATGCCGGTATGGACTTTGGCCGGACTGCTGACCCTGCCCGTTGCACTCAGCGTTTTGCAGGTTATCAGAAAAGAAAGCAGTAAAATGCAGGATTACCTCTGGGCGGTGGTGCGGTCTATTTTCGCCCTTCTATTCACAGGAATATTAATTGGAATTGGATATCTGATCTAACAATAACTAACAATGACAGTAAAGGAAACCATATCAGTCTGGCTCAAGGCGGCCAGGGCACCGTTCCTGATCGTGAGCTTCATCCCTGCCGTGCTTGGCGGGATCATTGCCTATTATAACGGCTTTTTCGACTGGACCATCTTCATACTCGCAACCGTAGGTATTGTTATGGCGCACAGCGCCGGCGACTTCGTGGATGATTACTTCGATTATATCAACGGGAACCTTGGAAACAAAGAACAGCAATTTCACGACAGTCCGCTGATCAGCGGCAAGGTAACGCTCAGGCAGGTGCTCATAGCAACCATAATCTGCCTTGCCATCGCTGCCGGAATTGGTGTTTACCTGCTGTTCGAGATAGGCATGCCTGTGCTTTATCTCATGCTGGCAGGGACATTCATCGTGCTCTTTTACACCTCTCCCCCGGTGCGGCTGAACTACCGCGGACTGGGCGAAACGGCCCTTTTCTTCGCTTTCGGCCCAATGATCGTTGTGGGTGTTTATTACGTACTTACCGGGACCATAACATGGGAGCCGGTCTTTGCCTCGCTGCCCCTTGGTATCTTTACCATGAATGTGGGCATTGTAAGCAATACCTTTGATTATGAAGATGATGTAAAGAATGGCAAGAGGTGCATTCCAGTGCGCTTCGGACAGGCCTTCGCCGTAAGGCTGATCATAATCGGTACCGTTATAGCGTATCTATCGATCATAGCGGGTGTGCTTCTTGGCTTCATGCCCACCTGGACGCTGATCTCGATGGCCACCATCCCACTTGCGGCGGGTGTCATCATCAAGACGAACAAATACAACGACACCTCCAACTACACTTCCGCCATGGGAATGGCCATCGGCCTAACAACCATCATGGGGCTGATGATCGTTGGCGGATACTTAATTTAAATTTT
>CAZXWD010000045.1:13922-23350 GCA_964644135.1 uncultured Bacteroidales bacterium
CGCCTGCTGATCTCCGCCACGCAGTATCCAACTCTTTCTCCTTTTGAGTTTAGCAATTCAAACAGCCCTTCCCAATACTTGATCCCCAGGCGCGAATTGTTAAGGTCATCCTCTCCGAGCGGTTCGATCCTGTAATTACCTTCCTTAAAAGGCACTTCCAGATCCCAAAAGAGCCCGATATCATGTTTGCCAACTTTAAGGGAGGAATCTGCTGATAAACTGAAATCACTGAAGTATTCTACATCATCTTCTGAGCTGATGAAAGTCCCTTCCTTATGGCCTGTTTCGGGAAAATGAAAAAGCATAATGTTATCCCCGTCATCAAACCTAAGCGAAAACCAGTTCCAGGTGGTATTGTTGAAATTCCCCCATTGCCTGTCGAACCAGGTTTCCCCCGCTACTTCAACCTCACTCTGTTCATTTCCGGGTTTACCCAGGATGAGCTTACCTTTAGTATTCAGATCAGGGTATGAATAATAGAAGCTGTTCTCTTTCGGATCTCCAGGGTATCCCATCGAAACAATACCATCTTGCCCGTGCCAGACTGCCGGGTCTTTGATATCAAGTTTAAGGGTGTAGCCGAAATCATCTGCCTTTGCTGAAATATATATCCTGTCATCACCAAGTATTAGGCTGTTGCCGCCGCAAGTGATCATTTTTTCATTGAAGCTGCAGGCATTGTTTTTTAAATATTTCCGGTCTGAGAAGTATCTTTTTCCCGTTGAATAATCAGAAACGGCAATGTGGGTTAAAAACCATTCGAGCCCCATCTTGACACCATGAAAGATAGTGAACTGGTAGAAGTACAGATTCTCCTTTTCATCCTCCAGGTAGCCCGACGCATACCACCATTCAACATTTACTTTATGGGGAGGCCACTCAGCTTCGGCATTGAGGTTCGTTACAGGAAAATATGGCCTTAAGGCTTTTTTATTGGCGCAACCGGAAGCGGTTATCAGCACAACGGCCAATAGGAGGGTCAAAAAAATATTGGAAGAATGCTTTAACATCCGCAACTGGTCAAATGCTTCACCAAAATAAGGATTTTATTTCAATTTTCCTGTAGTTTCATGCCGTTCTGTGTAAAGTGTTAATAATCTGTTAAATAAGGGCCGCTCCTTGCTTATTCTAAGTAGTTTAGCGCCCGCTGGTCCGGGACCTCGCTCTTCAACCAACTTATTACCCAACTATCATAAGGTCCCTTCATTCTTAACAAATCATAAATAATTATGCAGGAACTTATTATGTATGCAGGTGATATCCTCAGGCAATCCTCAGAATTGATGAAGAACCCGGCAGTGGGAACAGCCGTTTCGGGGATGGTAAGCTGGCTTGGCGGTGTTTTTGGGAATAAAAAATCCACATCGGAAAAGCTGGAACTCATTGAAAAGAATGAACACTCCGATGAAACTGTAAAGAGCCTCCAGGCAAATCTCGAATTTATGCTCGAAGATAATGAGGAGCTTCAGCAACAGCTTGCCGAAAAACTGAAGGAAATTGATACGGTCATGAAAAAGGAAGGTGTCAGCATCACAACCAGAACAAACACCATTAACATCACAGGTGATAATAACACTGCCGTCCAGGGTATTGAAGGTAAAGGAGATATTAACATAAACATTTGAGATGGACGTAAAGAATACGAGCAACATTTCCGGTGAGAACATCACATCGCTGCAGAATATCCAGGCGAGGGATATTACCATTGTATCCGGAAATGAGACCGACCCTGAAATTAAAAAGGTGAAGCAGGAAATAGCCGGCCGGATAGCCAACATGATACAGCTTGTATCGCTTCAGGTAAAGGATAGCGACATTGAAGAAACTACAGAACAGTCGTACAGTGAGATCTTTGATGATATAGATTTTGATGACCTGCTGAAAGCAATAGAGTATGAAAATTGTGTGTTGTTCCTGGGTCCCGATATTTCAGTTGATGAGAAAGGTGAATCGCTGCATGAATATTTCTTCAGATCTGTCAGCAATCCGAAGCGCAAGTATATCGAAAATGAAGGGTTTTTTATGCCAGGATCCGAAACCCGCCTTATCAATGTGAGCAAAGATTACTATTCTAAAGATTTCCCGCATCAGAACAAGACAGGCGCCAACCTTCTGAAAAAGCTGGCACAGATCCCTTTTCGCCTTATCGTTAGCCTGGCGCCCGATGATACCATGCATAGGATATTCAGTGAATACAATATGCCTCACAGGGCGTTGTCGTACACCGGGATCAAACATGAAGATGCAGGTGAAACGGATCAGGAAGCTTTGGAAAATGCGACAATTATTTACAATGCGCTGGGCAACGCCGCTGAAAATGGAAGGTATATCTTTTCGCACAAGCAACTTAACGAATATATCAAAAGTGATGAAGATGTTAAGTTCCCGCTGGATGTTGAAATGAAGGTCAAGAAGGATGAAACCACCCATTACCTTTTCCTTGGTTTCGATTTCAATAAATGGCATATCCGCCTCCTGATGTTCGAGCTGAACCTGCTGCCGGAGGTGGAAAGTTATGCATTTGACGCAGACAAGACCGGTGAAACCAACCGTGAATTCATAAAGAAGCAGTTCAATATCGATTGCATTGAGGCCAACTTCAGTGAGTTTATCAATACCCTTCTGAAGAAAAGCAAGGAGGCTGGACTGACAAGGTCGCTCGATAAGACATTTGCCGAAGAGATACTGAAAGACCTTGAGGAGATCAGGATCAGGACCATAGATGCAGGAAGCCTCGCGGAGCTGACCGAACTTAATGAAAAAGCAGGACAGATAAAGGAAAAAATCAATCAAAAGAGCTAGCGATGACGAATAGAAGATATCCGGGAGTTTCACCTTTTACCAGAGATCAGGGGAATATTTTCTTTGGCCGTGACAATGATATAGATAAACTCCATAAACTAATTTCGCTCAGAAAGCAGGTACTCCTGTACTCGAAATCGGGGATAGGGAAAAGCTCATTGCTTAATGCCGGCGTGATCCCGAAACTTACCGATAAGTTCATCCCCATACAGATCCGGTTTTTCAGTTACGATGAGAATAACTTCCAGACACCCGTGAGAAGTATCATCCTTGCTTTCAGGGAAGCTATAGGGGGTTCTGAAGATCTTGAGGATACAATTATCGATAAGTACGCACCACCTGAGTATATTGAAAATTCATTGTGGTGCCAGTTCAAGAAGTACCAGTTGAACAACCCTCCGGAAGGTAAGGAAAAAGGAAAGGACTTCATCCTCATCTTCGACCAGTTTGAAGAGCTGTTTTCATACCCTCCCGAACATATCACCGAATTCAAGGACCAGTTGTATGCCCTTACCCGTGTTGATGTTCCCGATTCGTTCATGGAAATGATCCAGGGAAAAAAGGGAGTGGAGGAGAACCCTCAGTACGATGCGCTGTTTGATTTCCTGAATATAAAATCTGTCTATGCCGTAAGGTCTGACAGGTTGAACCTGCTGAATCACCTCACCGACAGGATAACTGATATCCAGAAAGTATATTACGAGCTGAACCCGCTGGATGAAAAGCAGGCCAGGATGGCGATCATAAACCCTGCCGGCCAGCAAGGCGAACAGTTCGAGACACCCCACTTTGAATATGAGAAAGAAGCAGTTGATAGCATACTGAACGCACTCACCGATGAGGAAAAGAAGACCATTGAAACAACCCAGTTGCAGATAGTTTGCCAGACGATCGAGGATATCGCCGCTTCAAAGCAGCCCGAAAGTTCCGGAAAGATCGTTATCACTGTTGCCGACCTTCCTGATTTTAAAGATATTTTCCTGAGGTTCTACGAAGATTCAGTCAAAAAGACAGATCAGCCGGAGGAAGCGAGGATCTTCATCGAAAATCACCTCATAAGGAACAACCAGCGTATTTCGCTGGATGAAAACATCTGCCTCGACTTTGTTTCGCAGGAAACGTTATCTGTCCTGGTCAATACACACCTCCTCAGGGCGGAGCAAAACAATGTGGGGGGCAAAAGTTACGAGCTGAGCCATGACACCTTGCTGGAACCGATAATCGAGGTCAAGAAGGAACGTATAGCAAGGGAGGAAAGGGAAGCCGAAAAGATAAGAAGGGAGGAGGAACTGAAGCTGATAAAAGAGCAACAGGCCAAAAAGCTCAAGCGCAACCGGAACATTTTCATCACTGTTTCGGCCATCGGGCTTGGCCTTACCATTGGCTTTTATATCTGGAAAGACAGCCAGGTGAAGGCAAAAAAGCTGGAGATACAAGAGATCCAGCTTGAGAACCAGGCCCTGGAGAAGAAAAGAGCCGAACAGGCCGCCTTCATAGCCAGGCAGAATGAAGAGCTCGCTCTTATGCGTGGTGATTCACTGGAAAATGTGAACGACCTTCTTAAGCTCAAACTGGATTCATTGAAGGTGATAAGCAATGAGATTGACAAACAGCAGCAAAATCTCGAAGAATTACTTGAAAACAATGCCGTGTACCGTAATGCGGTGCCAAGGCTGAATGCAGCAAGGAATGAGCTGAAAGTGGAAAAATACAAGTATGAAAAGCTTTTCGAAATGCTTGGCTCCAACGACTTGTTATTCCCGGTAAAAGGAGAAAAAACCGGAAAATATGGTTTTGTGAACAGCAAAGGTAAATTAAGGATACCTTACGAATACGATGATGCCGGGGCTTTTAATCAGTTCGGCCTGGCAGTTGTCGAAAATGGAGGGAATGAATATCTGATCGATGCCAAAAATAACAGGTACAGGCCCGTGGACAATATTGGCAGCATCAACGGGGATTCCGAGGCAATAGATCTTTCACGAAAAAGACTTAATGAAATACCTCCGGAGATCTTCAACACCTCCGGCCTTAAGGTGCTTATCCTATCTGATAACCGCATTTCGGACCTGCCCGAATCATTAGAATCGCTGAGAAGGCTTGAATATCTTGACCTCAGCGATAACAGGTTTACCGACCTCCCCGTGGTGGTAGAAAAGCTCCCTTCTTTGAAATACCTTGTTCTGAAAGGAAACAAGATAAATGACGAGCGCAGGCAGGAGCTGATCGACCTGATGGGATGCACGATACTTTTTTAATTCGTCTTCAGTTAAACAAATGGTATGATGGGCCTGTCAGCCTCTCATTTTGCGGATTGCAAGCAAGGTCCCGATCAACAGCACTGCAATTCCAAACGACCAGTTCCGTATAGGGATCTCTTCCGCAACAGGCTCCGCCTGAACAGTTCCTTCCACCCCAAAACTAAGGTTATATGAAGAAAACGTAGGGGCAAAAATTGTTGCCGGGGTCCATGTCAGGAACGGAGCAATAAACCCCGTCGGGTCCTGTACATGATAGGGATTTGAAATGTCGCGCAGCGGCTGGCCGAGGCTTTCGATCCACGCTCCGTCGAAGATCCCGAAAAAGGCCGGGACAACACTAATCCAGTACCTGCCTTCCGGCAGTTCAAGTACTCCGGGAAGATTGACCTTCACATCATAGCTCACAAGTTCGTCGGCAGGCGGGCCGATCGTTGTCAATTCATAGTCGGTCAGGTTGGTGTATGAATGAAGCAGCGCCCCCGGCATATTGATCCCGGGCATCGTTTCAAGATCTTCATAAATATATACATTGATGAACTGGGGGTTTCCGTTCAAAAGCAGGTAGGCACGAAAAGCTGATATATCCCATATATCGCCTTCGGGAATTTCAAAATCGTCGGCACACTGAGCAAGGGCCGTGCCTCCGGGTGAAGCGAGAAATACCTGGTTAATGTAAGAAAGCAATCCAAAACTTAACTGGTCGTAGAGCAATGCATCACGGCCCGCATTCGACCCCTGTGTTTCTTCAGGTGGCTCCAGTGGTCCGATAAACAGGTCAGACTGCTGTCCTGTCAGGTTGATCGGTGAAAATAGTACAATGGTGAGGCTGAGAATGAGCAGTTTTTTCATGATGGGTAAATTTTGATTAGTGGTTAATAAACCTTTTTATAAACTAAGATTAAAAGATCTTGTACGTTGATCCATAGCCTCTTGTTTCATTTTCAATACTATTTCGCTTTATCCGCTTAATTATGATAATACCTAACGGCAATAAGGGCAATAGTGACAATATTGACAATAGTGACAATGAGAAATAATAACATCCCCCTAAATCCCCCTTCAAAGGGGGACTATTGGCAACACCTATTCAAGTTTATATCAATTTATTAGCTTTGGTAGGCTAAAAAATGAAACAGACATGAAAAAGAGTACGATCAAACTTCTTATGGCACTGATCTTTCTCAGCGCTATTAGTGCGTTTGCACAGGAAAACGAAGAAAAGGAATTGCTATCCGAATCCACTTTCTCGGGCTTGAAAATGCGCAGCATCGGCCCTGCATTTATGTCGGGAAGGATTGCCGATATAGTAATTCACCCTGAAGACTATAGCATATGGTATGTTGCCGCTGGATCAGGAGGTGTGTGGAAGACAGTCAATTCGGGTGTTACCTGGAAACCCATTTTTGATGACCAGCCATCCTATTCTATCGGATGCCTGGCTATCGATCCAAACAACCCGCACACGGTATGGGTCGGGACAGGCGAGAATGTGGGAGGCCGGCACGTTGGCTATGGCGACGGCATTTACCGCAGCGACGACGGTGGCTCTACCTGGACAAACATGGGATTGAAAGACTCAGAACATATTTCCGAGATTATTATCCATCCCGGTAATTCTGATATTATCTGGGTGGCAGCGCAAGGCCCGCTCTGGAACAAAGGTGATGAACGGGGCCTCTACAAATCGACCGATGGCGGAAAGACCTGGAAGAAAACCCTGGGCGATGACGAATGGACCGGGGTTACCGATATCGCTATCGATCCGCGTGATCCTGACCGGCTCTATGCAGCCACCTGGCAACGTCACCGTAACGTGGCGGCATATATGGGCGGCGGCCCCGGAACAGGCCTCTACAGGTCGGTTGATGGCGGTGAGTCCTGGGAAAAACTGGAAAAAGGCCTGCCCTCATCAAATATGGGAAAGATCGGCCTTGCCATTTCACCTATAAAGCCGGATGTGCTCTATGCGGCCATAGAGCTTGAAAGAAGGGCAGGGGCAGTTTACCGCTCTGAAGACCGCGGATCATCCTGGACAAAAATGTCGGAAACTGTTTCGGGCGGCACAGGACCTCACTATTACCAGGAACTTTACGCCTGCCCGCATAATTTCGACAAGATCTACCTCGCAGATGTCAGGGTGCAGGTTTCGGAAGACGGTGGCAAGACCTTCACGAGAATGAAAGAAGTAATGAAGCACTCCGATAACCATGCCATGACCTTCCGTCCAGATGACCCGGATTACCTGCTGGTAGGCACCGATGGCGGTGTTTATGAATCGTTTGATGATACAGAGAACTGGCGGTTTGTTGCCAATCTTCCGCTCACCCAGTTTTACAAGCTGGCGCTCGATGATGCAGAACCCTTTTACAATGTCTACGGCGGCACCCAGGACAACGGTACACAGGGAGGCCCGTCACAGACGGATAACAGGCAGGGCATAACCAACGAACACTGGAACATTATCCTCTGGGCCGACGGGCACCAGCCGGCCACTGAGCCCGGAAACCCGGACATCGTTTACGGGGAGGCACAACAGGGCGTACTCCACAGGATCGATATGACCACCGGGGAGAGCTTCCTGATCCAGCCACAGCCGGATGAAGGCGAAAGCTATGAAAGGTTCAACTGGGACTCACCTATACTGGTAAGCCCCCATTCACCCACAAGACTGTATTTTGCCTCGCAGAGGCTCTGGCGTTCTGACAACAGGGGAGACAACTGGACAGTCGTTTCCGGCGACCTTACACAGGACCAGGAAAGGATCGAACTACCCATCATGGGAAGTACACAGAGCTGGGATGCCCACTGGGATTTCTATGCCATGTCGACATACAACACTATAACTTCGATAGCAGAATCACCCCTGAAAGAAGGCTTGCTTTACGTTGGTACCGACGACGGCCTTATCCAGGTTACGGAAGACGGCGGGGAGACATGGACTAAAATAGAGGCCAGTGACCTGCCTGACGTGCCTGAAACGGCCTTTGTCAATGATATCAAAGCCGATCTTTTTGATAAAAACACTGTGTATGTGGCACTCGACAATCACAAATTCGGCGATTTCAACCCCTATCTTCTGAAAAGTACCGATCGTGGAAAAAGCTGGAAATCAATGAGGGGGAATGTTCCCGACAGGACTCTCGTCTGGCGCATTGTACAGGACCACGTAGATAAGGACCTGTTCTTCCTGGCCACCGAATTTGGCATTTACTTTACCATTGATGCCGGCGAGAAGTGGGTGAAGCTTACCGGTGGCGTGCCTACCATATCTTTCCGCGACCTGGCTATCCAGCGGCGCGAGAACGATCTCGTGGGCGCCTCTTTCGGAAGGAGCTTTTATGTGCTTGACGATTATTCGATGCTCCGTGAAGTGAGCGAAGAACAGCTCGAAGAAGAGGCCGTTCTTTATACCCCCGGGGATGCCTGGAGGTTTACGCCCAGGCTTGGAAAAGGCTCCCAGGGGGCAGCCTTCTTTGTTGCGGATAACCCGCCTTTCGGGGCAGTTTTCACCTACTACCTGAAGGATGGATATAAAACCAAAGAGGCCATGCGGCAGAAAAAGGAGAAGGAGTTGCTGGAAGAGGAGGAAGCTGTGACATTCCCGGGCTGGGATGCCGTGGAAGAAGAAAGAAGGGAGCAGAAGCCCACCGTATGGCTTACCGTAAAGGACAATGAAGGAAATGTGGTACGAAGGTTGCAGGGCCCGACCGGGAAAGGTGTGCACAGGGTCGCCTGGAACCTGAGGCATCCCTCAGTCAGCACGATCGGCGAAGAAACCGAGAGGCAATATGATGACGGCCCCTCCGGACTGATGGTGCCGCCGGGCACTTATTCAGTGAGCCTCTCCGTAGAGAAAGACGGTGAGATCAGGGATCTCGCCGGACCTGTTAACTTCGGGGTTAAGCAGCTCAGGGACGGGACTTTGGATGGATCATCCTATGAAGAAATATATGCTTTTGGCAAGGAGCTAATGGATCTGCAGCGCTCAGCAAGCGCAACCAGCACCTCTTTGAGGAAAGCAATGAACAGGGTGAAGGCCATGCAGACTGCATTGTACCGCTCAGCAGAAGAGCCGGGCGAGCTGGACCTGCAGCTTCACGAATTGCGAAATGAGCTCTTCGAGATTGAAGAGCGGATGTACGGGTACCAGGCAAGGGAAAGCGTGGGTGAAAAGACAGACCCGACCTTCTACAACAGGCTAAGGAACGCTTCGAGAGGCGTTTCCAATTCAACTTATGGGCCTTCGGAAACACAGCGGAGAAGCCTTGAACTGGCCAGGGAGGAATTCGAAGAGATAAAGCCGCTGGTGAAAGAGATTGTGGAGGAGAAGATCCCAGAACTTGAAAGGAAACTGGCAGAAGCCGG